>CAYVGN010000290.1:0-759 GCA_964451215.1 uncultured Acidobacteriota bacterium | reverse complement strand
TGGGAACAGCGGCTGGCCGAGTCCGGGGCGGGCTGCTCTCTTCCAGTTTAACACCGGACTCCGAGGCGATCCGTTGGGCCAGCACCCAAGCGCCGGCGTAGAGCGCCTCGCCATAGCGGCCCTCGCGCAGGGCTGGCCGCATCTCCCGCAGCACGCTTCCGGCGAAGCCGTCGGGGATGACGGGCTCCAGCCCGTAACCCACTTCCAGCCGCGAGCGGCGGTCCTTGATGGCCAGCAGCAACAGCGCGCCGCGGTCGTCCGTGTGGCCGATGCGCCAGCTCTCGAACAGCCGGACGGCGAAGTCCTCGATGGGCTCGCTGTCCAGCGATGGGATGGTGACAATGGCGATCTGGGACTTGGCCCTCTGGTCGAGCAGCGTGGCCAGGCGGGTCAGCCGCTGTTCCCACTCCGGCTCAATCACGCCGGCGAAGTCGTTGACGTACCCGCGCGGGCGCAACTGAGCGGGGGAGATAGAGGCGGCGGCCGGCGCCCATAGCAGCAGCAGCGCCGCCAGGCAGGGCAGGTGCTGGGAAGGATTACGCAGCCGCAACAGAACATTGTAGCTCAACCCGCCCGGCCGGCAATCGGAGGCGCGACCGTGAGGGAGCGCACGCCGGCAATCGGGGGTGCGACAGGCCGTGATCCGAGGCGCGACCGCGAGGGAGCGCACGCCGGCAATCGGGGGTGCGACAGGCCGTAATCGGAGGCGCGACCGGGAGGGAGCGCACGCCGGCAATCGGGGGTGCGACAGGCCGTAAT
>CAYVGN010000289.1:0-4777 GCA_964451215.1 uncultured Acidobacteriota bacterium | reverse complement strand
TGCCGGCGCTATCTCGCATTGCGGGACCGCCTTTTCAACTGGTCACGGCACTAGCCTGGTCGCGGCCGGCTCCAGATGGCCCTTAGCTGCCGGTGTTCGTGGGGGGAAATCAGTCCCAGTTGGAGGGCTTCGTCCAGGATGAAGCCGGTTTCCGGCGAGTCCACGGCAGCATTGGCATAGAGCAGGTAGAAGCGCCGGGAGCGCATGGTGTGCTGGCGGATCTGCTCGTCCACCTCGAAGGCGGTGGCTTCACCAGCCCGCCAGCCGCCCAGGGCCTCCTCGACCGGGGCCAGCGATTCGGCCAGGCGGCGCTCGTGCACTCGGGCGATCAGCGAGCGGATGCGGTTGGCCTGTGACTTGGTCAGCGCCATTCGAAACGCTGCTTGCAATTCACCGCAGAAAGGCGGAGAAGAACAGATCCAGCCCCGAGCAGTCCAGGACCACCAGAACCGGCGGCTTGGGTCTGGGCATGAGGGGGCGCTACGTCTGCCGAAGCAACGGATCAGGAGGCTGCGACCGCCGGGGCTGCCTGGGCGGCCGCGTGCCGCGCCGGAAACGCGGCGCGGCCCAAAAACTGGGCGGCTTCGCCCAGCTCTTCCTCGATGCGCAGCAACTGGTTGTACTTGGCGACGCGGTCGGTGCGGCTGGCGGAGCCGGTCTTGATTTGCCCTGCCCCGGTCGCCACCACCAGGTCGGCGATGAGGGTGTCCTCGGTCTCGCCCGAGCGATGCGACACCACCGCGGTGTAGCCGTTGCGCCGCGCTAGCTCGATGGCTTCCAAGGTCTCCGTCAGCGTGCCAATCTGGTTGACCTTGATCAGGATGGAGTTGGCCACGCCTTCCTGAATGCCGCGGGCCAGGCGCTGGGTGTCGGTGACGAACAGGTCGTCGCCGACCAGTTGGATCTGCCCGCCCAGCCGCTCGGTCAGCCGCCGCCAGCCCGCCCAGTCGTCCTCGGCCAAGCCGTCTTCGATCGAGACGATGGGGTAGCGCGCCACCCAGTCCGCCCAGAACTCCACCATCTGCTCGGCTGTCCTGGCGCTCTTGTCGGACTTCTTGAAGACGTACTGGCCGTCGGCGAACAGTTCGCTGGCGGCCGGGTCGAGAGCGATGGCGATGTCCTGGCCGGGGCGGTAGCCCGCCGCCTGGATGGCCTCCATCAGCACCTCCAGCGCCTCGACATTGGACTTGAGGCTGGGGGCGAAGCCGCCCTCGTCGCCCACCGCGGTGCTGTAGCCGCGCTTGGACAGGACCTTCTTCAGCGTGTGGAAGGTTTCCACGCCCATCCGCAGGGCCTCCGAGAAGCGGGAGGCGCCCAGGGGAACGAGCATGAACTCCTGGAAGTCCACGTTGTTGTCGGCGTGGGCGCCGCCGTTGATCACGTTCATCAGCGGAACGGGCAAGATGGTGGCGTGAACGCCGCCCAGGTAGCGGTAGAGGGGTTGGCCGACCGCGCTGGCCGCGGCGCGCGCCGCGGCCATCGAGACGGCCAGGATCCCGTTGGCGCCCAGCTTGGACTTGTTCGGCGTGCCGTCCAGCTCGATCAGTCTCCGATCCAGCAGCGCCTGGTCGGTGACCTCCATCCCGATCACCGCCTCGCGGATGGGCCCGTTGATGTTCTTCACCGCCTGGCGAACGCCCTTGCCCAGGTAGCGCCTGGCATCGCCATCGCGCAGCTCCAGGGCCTCGTGTTCGCCGGTGGAGGCTCCGGAGGGGACCGCCGCCCGCCCCAGCACGCCGCCGATCAGCCTCACTTCGGCTTCCACCGTCGGGTTGCCGCGCGAGTCGAGGATTTCGCGCCCGTGCACCAACTCGATTTTTCTCATGGCTGCTTGCTCCCTATGAAAAACAGGTTTGAGGCCTGAGGGACCCAGGCTTCAGTTCAAGCCCGTAGCCGGCAGCCTGAAGCCTTCAGTCCGCCGCGTAGGAGAGCTCCTCGCCGAACTCGCGCACGCCGGCGTCCCGTCCGATCACCACCAGGCCGGACTCCGTGACAAGGTAGCCGCGGGCGCGGTCCGCCTCCGGGTCGAAGCCGATCTCGGTGTTCTCCGGAATGGCGACGTCGCGGTCTGCGATGACGCGCCGCAGGCGGCTGTAACGCCCCACGTTGACGCCGGAGAAGAGAATGGAGCTGTCCACCTCGGAGTAGCTGTTGACGCGGACGGCGTGCGAGAGCACGCTGTTCACCACCCGGCCTCCGCTGATAATACAGCCCGGCGAGACCATGGAATCCACCGCGATCCCCATGCGCCGCCCTTCCTGGGCGAAGACGAACTTGGCCGGCGGCATCTGGCGCTGGTAGGTGCGGATGGGCCAGTCCTGGTCGTAAAGGTTGAAGACCGGGCTGACCGCCACCAGGTCCATGTTGGCCTCGTAGTAGGAGTCCAGCGTCCCCACGTCGCGCCAGTACAGTATCTCCTTCTTGTTCTCGTCAATGAAGTCGAACGAGTAGGTGCGGTACGCCTCGGCGGCCCGCGGCACGACGTCGCGGCCGAAGTCGTGCGTGGAAGAGGCGTCCTCGGCGTCGCGGCGCAACAACTGAGCCAGCGCCTGGGTGTTGAACAGGTAGATCCCCATCGAGGCGCTGATCATGTCCGGGTTGTAGGGGGAGCGGCAGCGGGACACGGCCGGCTTCTCTTCAAAGCCGATGATCCGACCGTCGCTGTCAATCTCCGCCACACCGAAGCGGTAGCTCTCCTCGGGCCGTTCCTGGATGGTGGCCACGGTGATCTCGGCCTCGGTCCGCAAGTGCTGGTCCAGCATGCGCGCGTAATTCATCTTGTAGATGTGGTCGCCGGCCAGGACCAGCACGTAGGTGGGCGCCTCTTCCAGGACGCTGCCCAGGTTCTGGTAAGCGGCGTCGGCCGTGCCCAGGTACCAGTTCTCGCTGACCCGCTTAGTGGGCGGGATGATCTCGATGAACTCACCCAGTTGCGAGGAGAGGATGCTCCAGCCCTCGCGAATGTGCCGGTTCAGGGACAGGGCCTTGTACTGGGTCAGGATGTAGATGCGGCGCACCCCGGAGTTGATGCAATTGCTGAGGGTGATGTCGACAATGCGATAGGAGCCCCCGAAGGGAACCGCCGGCTTGGCCCGCTCCCGCGTCAGGGGAAACAGCCTCTCTCCGGCGCCGCCGGCCAGTAGGATAGCAACCACGTTGTTCATCATGGTTCAGCCCAAACAGAGGCCAGCCGGCGCAAGATCGCGCCGGCACTTGGCAGCAATCTCTCCGCGACCGGGCCGCTGACCGAGCCGCTGTGACGCCCGGGCCGCCCCTGGCGACGGCCCGGCCGCAGCGAGAACCACGCAAACTCGAAGCAGTAGATTAGCGCAGAATCAGCGCGAACACTATGCCTATATATGGGGACCAAGCCATGGCCACACTATCTGTTGTAGGCCGGTCCCCAGGCTCCCGCTCTGTTCTTTCTACCCGAAAGGAGATAAAATTCCTTGACTTCAGCAGGTAAACGCCTATGATTACCTGCCGAAGCGACTCCACGACAGCTGGGGGGTGTTTTCCGCGTGGCTGAGGTGAGGCTTCAAGAGGGGGAATCTCTCGAGAACGCCCTTCGCCGCTTCAAGAGGAAGGTGCAGCAGGAGGACATCATTAAAGAAGTCAAGCGGCACTCCTTCTATCTGAAGCCCGGCGAGAAGCGCCGCGTCAAACAGGCGTTGGCGCGCAAGAGGAACCGCAAAAAGAGCCGGCGGGAACAAGAATAGCCGCTGGCGGTTGCTTTCTGTCTTTCGTGAGCTTGCGTTCGGAGCAGTTGGACAAGCGGGCCGGGCTGGACCAAGCCAGTCCGGCCCGCTTCGGTTAGGGGGAGTTTTTCGGCCCTTGCCTTCGGAACCGGCTTTGTCCTCGCAGGCAGAGGACTGAGGGAACCCAGGGGTTGGTGAGCCCAGGCGCCGGAACGTTTCGGCGCTGCTTGTGGCGGCCAAGGAAGTGCCTGGTCGCCGGGGCGCGGCGTGCGTTTCGGTTCTGGGCTCGACCGTTGGGCTGGAGGGAGCGTACATCAAAATGGTGGAATACAGGGACAAGGTCCTGAAGTGCGTAGATTGCGGTGCGGAGTTTATCTTCACCGCCGGGGAGCAACTGTTTTTTGCGGACAAGAACTTCAAGAACGAACCGAAGCGCTGCAAGGCCTGCAAGGCCAAGCGCAACGCAGCGCTGAGTGGGGGGACGGGTTACAGCAAGGTGGAGACCACCACCATCTGTTCGCAGTGCGGGAAGGAAACGACGGTTCCCTTCAAGCCCACTCAAGGTCGTCCGGTTTATTGCCGCGAGTGCTTCCAGCAGCGGCGTGCTGCTTCGGCTTCGGCGGCTATGTAGGTCGGGGCCCGAAACGCCGCCTGCCTCCGCCCTGGAAAGCAACCATCGTGCCTTGCGACTTCGCGTCAGCGGGGTTCCCGCGCCGGGCATCTGCTAGCTCTCCTATTCCTAATCCGACCACCCGGCAGAGGCACGCCCACCGGTCGAAGCTTTCTTTCCGTCAGAGGCGGCAGGATTGCAGCCGCCGTTGACGGGCGGGCATGGCAACAGTGTCCAGTTTCTTCGTACAGAACTTCGGGTGCCGGGCGACACAGGCCGACGGCGCCGCCCTGCAGCAGGACCTCTGCGGGCGGGGACTGGCGCCGGCCGAGGACCCGCTGGCGGCTGACCTGGTGGTGCTGAACACCTGTACGGTGACAGCCTCCGCCGACCAGGACGCGCGGCAGATGATCCGGCGCGTCCACCGCCACAACCCCGGCGCCTGCATCCTGGTTACCGGCTGCTACGC
>CAYVGN010000288.1:2271-4785 GCA_964451215.1 uncultured Acidobacteriota bacterium | reverse complement strand
CCCGGCACTGGTTCTGCTCGTCGTGGGCGTAGAACTTCTTCTTCCATTGCACCTCGCGCCGGTAGCGCGGGTGCGGCGCCCGCCGGGTGACTTCCACCACGATGGTCTTCCCCATCCGGGCGCTGACCACCCGGCCCACCTTCTCCTGCCGGGCCTTGCGCGCCGGCGCGGCGCCTGCCTGTTGTTGCCTCTCTTCAGCCATCGTTCTTCTCTGCTAGCCCCTGGTCGCCAGCCCAGGCCGCGGACGCTGCCCAGGGCCTACCGCCGGCTGCCGACTGCCTACTGCCGGGCAGCGGCCTCCAGTTCGCGCCGGCGCAAGAAGGTCTTGACGCGGGCCAGGTCTTTCTTCAGGACGCGCAGCTTGCGCAGTCCTTCGCTCTGGCCAGTAGCTGCCTCGAACCGCAGGCGGAAGACCTGCTCGGCCATCTCCTGCTCTTGCACACGCAATTCTTGAATCGAGAGCTCGTTGAACTTTCGGGTCTTCATGGGGTCGCCTCCGCTGGGCCGCGCACGGCACCGGAGCGGGCCACGAACCGGGTCAGGATAGGCAGCTTGTGGGAGGCCAGGCGCATGGCCTCGCGGGCCGCCTCCTCCGGCACCCCCTCCATCTCGAACAGAATCCGTCCCGGGCGCACCACTGCTACCCAGTGGTCGGGCGCTCCCTTGCCTTTGCCCATGCGAGTCTCGGCCGGCTTCTTGGTGACCGGCTTGTCGGGGAAGAGCCGGATCCAGATCTTGCCGCCGCGCTTGATGAAGCGGGTCATGGCCACCCGCGACGCTTCGATCTGCCGGTCCGTGATCCAGGCCGGTTCCAGGGCCTTCAGCCCGTAGTCGCCGAAAGCCAAGTCCCCGCCGCGCCAGGCCTTGCCTGTCCTGCGGCCGCGCTGCTGCTTCCGGTACTTCACCTTCTTCGGCATCAACATGTCCGCTATCCTCGATTCCCTGCCAGTGGGGACGGCGATTGCGGCCCATCCCGCGCCGGGAGCAGGCCGCCCAAACGGGGGACCCGCACCAGCCTACAGGCGGGCCGCCGCCGTGCCCAGCAGCGGGCGCCGCCCCTTGCCTTCCAGGATTTCGCCCTTGTAGATCCAGACCTTGACGCCGATCACGCCGTAGGTGGTCTTCGACTCGGCCAAGCCGTAATCAATGTCGGCGCGCAGCGTGTGGAGCGGGAGCTGTCCCTGCAAGTACCACTCGCTGCGGGCGATTTCGGCGCCGTTCAGCCGCCCCGACACCCGCACCTTGATCCCCTTGCAGCCGAAGCGCTGCGCCGAGTCCACCGCCTTGCGCATGGCGCGGCGGAAGGCCACGCGCTTCTCCAGTTGCAGGGCGATGGACTCGGCCACCAGTTGGGAGTCCAGCTCGGGCTTGTACACTTCCTGGATGTCTATGTAGACCTCGCGGTGGGTGCGCTTCTGCACTTCCTGCTTCAGCTTCTCGATCTCGGCGCCCTTGCGGCCGATGATGATGCCCGGCCGGGCAGTGCGGATGGTGATGCGCAGCTTGTTCCCCGGCCGGTCTATCTCGATGGAGCTGACGCCGGCGGCCCTCAGCCGCTCTTTCAGCATGGACTTCAGCTCCAGGTCCTCGTGCAGCAGGCGGGCGTAGTCGTGCTTGGCAAACCAGCGCGACTTCCAAGTCTTGTTGAACCGGAGCCGGAAGCCGTAGGGATGGACTTTCTGCCCCATAACTATCGCTCCTCTTTCCCTGGCGCGGGCCTCTCGGCGAGGTGGATCACCAGGTGAGCCAGGCGGCGCTGGTAACGGTAGGCCCTTCCCATCGGCGCCGGCCGAATCCGCTTCATCCGCGGCCCTTCATTGACGTAGGCTCGGGTCACGTAGAGCCGGTCCACATCCACATCTTCGTTCTTGTTCTCGGCGTTGGCGATGGCCGAGCGCAGCACCTTCTCCACTTCCCGGGCCACCCGCTTGTTGGTGAACTGCAGCGCCTGCAGGGCCTGGTCGGCCTGCTTGCCGCGGATCAAGTCCACCACCAGCCGCGCCTTCTGCGGCGAACACCGGATGTACTTCGCTTCCGCTCTGGCTTCCATCGTTCCCGCTCACTAGCCCCTGGGCGCCGGCGCCGGCGCCGAGGCCTTTTCTGCCACCTTCACCGCGTGTCCCTTGAAGAGGCGGGTGGGCGCAAACTCGCCCAGCTTGTGTCCCACCATGTTCTCGGTGATGTAGACCGGGATGAACTTCTTGCCCTGGTGCACGGCGATGGTGTGCCCGACGAAGTCGGGCAGCACCGTGGAGCGCCGCGACCAGGTGCGCAGCACCTTCTTCTCGTTGCGCCGGTTCATCTCCCCCACCTTCTTCAGCAGGTGGGCGTCTACGAAGGGCCCTTTCTTCAGCGAGCGCGACATAGAACTGGTTGCTCCCGGGCGGGCCAAGGTGCCCGTCCCTGCTACTTCCTGCGCTGGACGATGAAGCCGTCGGTGGCTTTGTTGTGCCGGGTCTTGTAACCGCGAGTGGGCTGGCCCCAGGGGGTAACCGGGTGGCGCCCGCCCGAGGT
>CAYVGN010000288.1:0-2261 GCA_964451215.1 uncultured Acidobacteriota bacterium | reverse complement strand
CGTGCGGGTGGTCCACCGGGTTCATGGCCACCCCGCGGTTGTGGGGGCGGCGGCCCAGCCAGCGGCTGCGCCCGGCCTTGCCCATGGAAATGTTCTCGTGGTCCAGGTTGCCCACCTGGCCGATGGTGGCCAGGCAGTCAGCGTGCACCTTGCGCACCTCCCCGGACGGCAGCTTCAAGAGCGCGTACTCGCCCTCCTTGGAAACCAGTTGGGCGGCGGCGCCCGCGCTGCGCGCCAACTGCGCCCCCTTGCCCGGCCGCAGCTCGACGTTGTGCACCGTGGTCCCTGCCGGGATGTGGCGCAGTGGCAGCGCGTTGCCTACCAGGATGTCGGCCTGGGGCCCGCTCATCACCGTCTGGCCCACCTCCAGCCCCACCGGCTGCAGGATGTAGCGCTTCTCGCCGTCGCGGTAGTGCAGCAACGCGATGCGCGCCGAGCGGTTCGGGTCGTACTCCACCGAGGCCACCGTCGCCGGCACCCCCCACTTCTCCCGCCGGAAGTCAATCACCCGGTACTTGCGCTTGTGCCCGCCGCCCCGGAACCAGACGGTGATCTCCCCCCGGTTGTTGCGCCCGCCACTCTTCTTCAGCGGCCCGGTCAGCGACTTCAGCGGCCGCTGGGCGGTGACCTCCTCCCGCGTCAGCACGGTGTGGAAGCGCAGCGTTGACGTCGTCGGCTCGTACTTTTTGATGCCCATCGTTGCCTCTCCTGGCCGTAGGGCCGAGCTCTGGCTGGCCCGGGCGACCCCCAGTCGCCCTGCCCAACCGCTAGCCTATTTCGGCGAACTCCACCATCTTTTCGCCCTCTTTCAGGCGCACGTAGGCCTTCTTCCAGTCCCGCCGGTATCCGGTGAACCGGCCGCGGCGGCGCTCCTTGCCTACAAAGTTAGCGGTCTGCACCGAGGCCACCTTCACCTTGAAGACCTTCTGCACCGCGTCGCGGATCTCGGTCTTGGTGGCGTCGCGGCGCACCTCGAACACCAGCGTCCGCCGGTTGTCCTTCTGGTCCACGCCCTTCTCGGTGATGATCGGGCGCCGCAGGATCCGCCAAACGTCCCTCATGGCCGCAACGCCTCCTGGAGCCGGGTGGCGGCCGGCTGGGAGAGCCAGACGCGGTCGAACTGCAGCAGGTCGTAAGGGTGCACCTCCCGCGCCAGCCGGAACTCCACGTTGGGAAGGTTGCGGGTGGAAAGCCGCAGGTTGCTGTCCTGGTCGGTGTCCACCAGCAGCAGCGAGCGGTCCACCTCGAACCGCTCCAGCACGCGGCGGAAGTCACGCGTCTTGTGCGAATCCATCTGGAGCTGGTCCAGGACGGTCAGCTTCCGATCCGCCAGCTTGGCCGACAGCGCCGAACGCAACGCGCCCACCAGCATCTTCCTGGGGAGCCGGTAGGAGTAATCGCGGGGCTGGGGCCCGTGCACCGTGCCGCCGTGCCGCCATAGGGGCGAGCGGATGCTGCCCACGCGGGCGCGCCCGGTGCCCTTCTGCCGCCACAACTTGCGTCCGCTCCCCGACACCTCTGAGCGGACCTTGACCTTGTGCGTCCCGCGCCGCAGCCCCGCGCGGTGGTGGCGGACCGCCTCATACAGCAGCGACTGGTTAACCCGGGCGGCAAAAACTTCGTCGGCTAGCTCCACCTCGCCGACCTTCTCCCGGTTCAGATTCAGAACGTCAACTTTCGGCATGAGGGAATCCCTGTTGGGGATTGCGGATTGCGGACTGCGGATTGCCGAATACGGGGCTCCTCAATCCGCATTCCGCGTCGCGCATTCCGCAATCGCCAATCACCTCTCGGACACCTTCCTGGCCCTCCGGATCAGAACGTAGCCGCCGTTGGGTCCCGGCACCGCCCCCTTCACCACCAGCAGGTTGTCGTCGGGGTCCACCTGCACCACCTCCAGGTTGCGCACGGTGACCCGCCCGTGACCCATGTGGCCGGCCATCCGCGCGCCCTTCCAGACCCGTGACGGGAACGAGGAGGCGCCGATGGAGCCCGGGGCGCGATGGAACATCGAGCCGTGGGTAGCGTCGCCGCCGCGGAAATGGTGGCGCCGCACGAAGCCGGCAAAACCCCGGCCCTTGCTCACCCCGGTTACGTCCACCTTCTCCTTTACCTGGAACAGCTCGACGGTGATGCGCTGGCCCACCTGGGTCTCCTCGCGGCTCGCCGCCACCGTGAACTCGCGCAGCACCCGCGTGGGCTCCACCCCCGCCTTCTTGAAATGCCCCGCCCGCGGCCGGCTGACCCGCCTCGGCTTGACG
>CAYVGN010000287.1:0-4795 GCA_964451215.1 uncultured Acidobacteriota bacterium | reverse complement strand
CGACCCGCGGGTCGAGCAACTGCTGGTCTACGCGGCCAAGAACTACTCCAACCCCGGCATCCGGCTCGATTCGATCGAGCTGCTGAAGGATCGGGTGGAAGACGGTGAGATCCGCGGCGCGCTGGTTTCCGCCCTGCGCGCAGACCGGAACGCCGGCGTGCGGCTAAAGGCCTTACAGGCGCTGAAGAACTCGGTGGCTGATGAGCAGGTAAGGCAGGCGCTGCTCGAGGTGTTGCGCAGGGACGACAACCCCGGCCTGCGCATCGAGGCGATCGACCAGCTCAGCAAGCTGCGCGACGCGTCCACAGTGCCGTTGCTGCAGCAACTGGCGGCCGGCGACCCCAACAACTACGTGCGCCTGCGCAGCGCTTCGGCCCTGCGGGAACTCAACGCACCGGAAATCTTCTGATTGCGGCTTAGGTCTCTGACCGGTTGATTTTGTTCGTTTTTGCTGATCGGGCGACCACAAGGGTCGCCCCTACAACGCTTGCTGTAGGGGCAACCCTTGTGGTTGCCCACCGCGGCTGCGGTTGATGCGCAGCGGGAAGCCCAAAGGGGCAGAAGAAAAGGCTCGAACAGGCAGATTGTAGCAAGAGGGAATCCTATGTTTCGGCTGTTGTCCATTCTGGTGATTGCGGTGCTGCTGGCGCCGGTGGCCTGGGGCCAGCAAGAACCACGCCGGCCCCCGCGGCCTCCCCGGCCACCGCGCCCCCCACACGCTGCCGCGACCGCTGAAACCATCAGCCAGCCGGGAACTGTATCCCGGCAGGGCCGGTACTGGGTTGAGGAGATCACAGGGAGCATCGCGGCGGCGCCGCGCGTTCGCATTGAATCAGTGGAAGGCGGCATTTCGCTGGAGGGCGCGGCACAGGAGCAAATCAGTTACCGCATTCAGAAACGCGTTTCGGCGGACAGCGAAGAAAGCGCCCGCCGCATCTTCGGTGAATTCCCGCTTCGTGTGTGGCGCCGCGCCGGCCAGGTAACACTCAGCGTGGAGTCGGAGCGGGGCCACGGGCTGGCTGCCAACTACGTCGTCACGGTACCAAAGAAAACGGCGCGGGCAGATCTGGAGACCAGGGCTGGTGGTATCACCGCCCGGGATATGGACGGGTTCGTGCGGGCTCAGACCGCCGCAGGCGGGATCCAGGTGGATCGGCTTGGCGAGGCGGAATTGGAAACCGCGGGAGGCGGTATCGAAATGGGCGCCGTTGCCGGGCGCGTCCGGGCGGAAACTGCCGGCGGCGGCATCCGGCTGGTTTCGGCCGGCGGTGATGCTCAGGTGGCCACGCAGGGAGGGGGGATTGACCTGGGCCGGGTGACAGGCTCGGTGCGGGCCGAGACGGGGGCTGGCGGCATCCGCATCGGCAGCGTCAGCGGCGACGTTACCGCCGAGACCGCTGGAGGCTCCATCGAGATCGGCGAGGCAAATCAAGTGAGAGCAGATAGCGCCGGAGGCAGCATCCGGGTGGACCATGCCCGCTCTTTGGTTACCGCCGAGACGGCCGCTGGCAGCATCCGCCTGTCGAAATGCGCCGGGCCGGTGCGGGCCGAGACGGCATTCGGCAGCATCATCGCCTACATCGAGGCAGCGCAGGTGGCCTGGCGAGAATCGCTGCTGGAGACCGCGAGCGGTGACATCACCGTCTACATCCCCAAGGACCTGGCCGTTACCATCCGAGCCGCCATCGAGATGGCCACCGGCCGCCACCAGATCACCAGCGACTTTCCGCTTTCCATCCGCTCGTCGGAGGGCCCCGGCCCACGCGAGATCGTTGGGGAGGGAAGCATTAGCGGAGGGGGCGCGCCGCTCCGGCTGCGCACCGTCTCTGGAAACATCCAGATCAGGAGTCAAAAGAGATGATTCAGCGAAGGCTTGATCCATCTAGCGCCCGGCGCTCGACTGCGACCGCCGGGCAGAGCGCGGCTTCTTGCCGCCTTAAGGCCGCCGCCGTGTTGGGCATGGTGCTTCTGGGCGCCGTCCCCGCACTGGCGGCCTGGCTGGGCATCGGGGTGCGGGAGATCACTCCCGACAGAATGACGGCCCTGAAGCTGAAGGAGGAGCGCGGCGTGGAAATCACCACCGTGATGGCGAACAGCCCCGCCGCCGAGGCGGGCCTCAAGGCCCAGGACGTAGTGCTGGAATACAACGGCACGCGGGTGGACAGCGTCGCCCAGTTCCAGCGCATGGTGCGGGAAACGCCCACCGGCCGCACGGTGAAACTCCTCATCAGCCGCGACGGCAATACCCAGACCCTTAACGCCAAGCTCGGCGACCGCTACCGTGGCCCCGGCGGCAGGGAGGAGGACATCATCCGGGAGTTCACCGTTCGCGTCCCCAGGTTTGAAATGCCCGAGATGCCCGAGATGCCCCAGATTCTGACGCTCAGCCGGAGTTCCCGGCTGGGGATCGACGGAGAGGATTTGAGCAAGCAGTTGGGCGAGTACTTCGGGGCGCCGAACGGCGAGGGGGTGCTGGTGCGCTCGGTCCAGAGCGGCGGCGCGGCGGAGAAAGCCGGTATCAAAGCCGGCGACGTCATCATCAAGCTGGGGACCCAGCGCGTGAGCAACCTGCGTGACTTGCGCAGTGCGCTTCGCGAGAACACCGACAAGGCCAGCGTCCCGGTGACCGTGATCCGCAATAAGAAAGAGATGACCCTGACGGTCAGCCTGGAACGGCGCGATCAGGGCCGCGACGTCATCATCAGGCGGGGCGAATACATCTGAGAGCAGGTCTCAGGTATCAGGCGCTAAGTGCCAGAGCTTAGCTGCCAGCGATACTGGCGGGAAGCTGAAAAACCCTGCCTGAAACTTGACACCTATTTGATTTCGCGGATTACTTCCACCTTGGCGGCGGGCACCTGGATCTTCATGATGCGGCCCGCGTCGTCGGCCCAGATGTGGATCTCCAATTCGTCGGTGCGCGCTACCAGCTTGCGCAGCGACTGATCCTGCCCTAGGTATTCCACGTTGACCATTCCCGGCGAGGCCTCCTGCGGAACCAGCACGCTCATGTGCTGCCGCCCACCCTTGACGAAGTCGTACTGGCGGACCAGGAAGGTATAGTGGTGGAAGAAGTTGGTGTCGAGCACGACCACGTCCTTGGGTACGTAGAACTCCATGTCCTGCACCCCGCCCTGCGTGGTCTTGTAGTGGGCAGAGACCTTGTCGGGGCCAAAGGTGAGGCTGGCGATGCCTCTCTTGGGCGACTTCTGGACGCGCTCGTAGCTGATCGGCTCGATGCCGCGCCGCAGCAGGAGGGTGGCCGTTTCCGTCAAGCGCCCCACCCCTTCCTGCGTAATCTGCAGTTCCGCGGTGGCTTGCAGGGCGCCCTCCCGCGTGGGCGCTATCTCAAAGCGCTCTACGCCGATCTCCTGCCCGTTGGCGCTGATATGGAATACGCCGCGATCGGGAGAAGGAGCACGCTGTTGGGCAACCAGCGGCAACGTCACGCACAGAAACAGGGCCACGAACTTCATCTTCCCCCACCCGGAAGTCTGAAGTCCAAGATTGCCACAAAGTCGGCATCAACTCTCCGGCTTCGGGCTTTGAACCTTGGACTTTGCACTTTCTGCTAAACAGGCCAGGATTTGTTGTACCACATTCTCCGGGGGCGCCGTGGCGTCCACGCGCAGCCCCGCCCGTGCATAGAATGGCAGCCGCTGGCGATAGAGGCGGAGGAAGCGCCGGCGGTCGCCGGCCAGCGGCCGGGCGCCCGACGGCCCCGCGCATCGTTCCAGAAGGATTTTGACCGGGGCGTCCAGCCAGACAGTTGTGCCGCCGGCCTGCTCGATCAGCCGCCGGTTTTGATTATGGACGAAGGCGCCGCCGCCCAGCGCCACTACCGCCGGCGCACCGCCCGCCTCGTCCAGCGCCGCACGCAACTCCCGGTGTTCGAGTTCGCGGAACGCGCCCTCGCCCTTAAGCTCGAAGATCTCGGCAATGGAACAGCGGACGCCCTGTTCAATGCGGGCGTCGAGGTCAACAAACGGGCAGCCCAGCCGCCGAGCCAGCGCCTGGCCCACCGTCGTCTTCCCGCTGCCCATGAAGCCAATCAGAAATATGAGTTTCAAGTTCAAGGGAGACTGGGCCCGGACCCCGCTCTGCGGGGCCGGGCCCTACGAAACGCCTTGGTAACGCGCATTGTAGGACGCGGCCCCGCCCTGCGGGATCCGCGCCGTGCCGCTTTGAACCTGGGACCTTACTTGAGGACGGCCTTGCCGATGCCGGCATTGTTGCCCGAGTCGTAGGCGCGCAGCACCACCACGTGCTCGCCCGGCGACAGGTGGTCGAGCTTCAGCAGGAACGTTTCGCGCCTGGAATCCACGATCCCGTCCTCGGAATAGACGGGGATCCAAACGACGCCGTCCAGCGAGTACTCAGCGCGCTTCAGGACCGAGGCGGCATCCGTCACCTCGAACCGCACCTCAGCAGAGTCGCCGCGGCGTGCCTGCTCGAGCAGGCGGACTAGCGGCGGCGTATTGTCAATGATAAAGGGGGCACTCAGCCGTTCGGCGCTGCGAGCAGCTTCCCGGGGATTCGCTTCGGCGTCGGAGGCGATCAGGCGCACCTGGTACTTGCCGTCGGGCAGCGTTTCGGGCTCGAGCTGGAAGCTGGTCTCGTGCAGGCTGTCCTTCAGCAGCCTCCACTGGCTCTCGCCTTCGCCGCGGAGGTACAAGGCAAACAACAGCCGGTCGCCGTCGGGGTCTTCGGCCTGCCAGGAAACCGCGATGGTGGGCTGGCCGGCAGCCGGGCGGGCGGCCAGCCCACCATCGCGGTTTCCTGGCAGGCCGAAGAC
>CAYVGN010000286.1:0-4796 GCA_964451215.1 uncultured Acidobacteriota bacterium | reverse complement strand
GGGTAGTAGAAAGAGGCGGCTGTAGCCGGCCCGCCGTCGCCGGAAAAGCGGAAGCGCCCATCGCCGGCTATGGTGGTGATGGCGCCGTCCGCACTGATCCTGCGGACGCGGTTATTGAAGCTGTCGGCGATGTACACGTTGCCGATTGGGTCCATTGCTAGGCCGGTCGGGTAGTTCAGCGAGGCTGCCGTGGCCGGCCCGCCGTCGCCGGCGAAGTTCGGCATCCCATTGCCCCCCGCCGTGGTGATTGTTCCAGCGGGGGTCACCTTGCGGACCCGGTGGTTGGCATAATCGGCGATGTAGAGGTTGCCCGCCACATCCAACGCCAAACCCATGGGGTAGTCCATCGAAGCGCTGGTGGCCGGTCCCCCGTCTCCCGAAAACTTATACTGGCCATTGCCGGCCACGGTGGTGATGATTCCGTCCGAACTGACTCTGCGGATGCGCCGGCTGTCGGCAGTGTAAAAGTTGCCCGCCGAGTCGGGCGCCGCGTCCCTCGGAAAGTTGAGCCTGGCGCTGGTGGCCGGTCCGCCATCGCCGGAAAACCCGTTGGCTCCGCTGCCGGCTACGGTGCTGATCGTGCCTGTGGGGTTGACCTTGCGGATGCGGTGGGACAGATCGTGAGCAATGTAGATGCTCCCAGCCGCGTCCACGGTGACACCCGTGGGCGACGTCAGAGAGGCGGCCGTCGCCGGTCCGCCATCGCCGGAGTACGCGTTGGCTCCGTTGCCGGCTACGGTGGTGATGGTTCCGCTCAGATCCACCTTGCGGATGCGAAAGTTGCCCCGGTCCGCAATGTACAGGTTGCCCGCCGCGTCCACCGCGATGCCCAACGGGTCATTCAGCGAAGCCAGGGTGGCGGGCCCGCCGTCTCCCGAAAACCCCGCCGTGCCGGTGCCGGCTACCGTGGTGATGATCCCCGCGGGGCTGACCTTCCGAATGCGCCCGTTCTCGCTGTCGCTGATGTAAAGGTTCCCCAGCCCGTCCACCGCCACGCCGGAGGGGGTCCTCAGGGTGGCGGAAGTAGCGGGCCCGCCATCCCCGGAGAACCCTCGCACGCCCTTGCCGGCCACGGTGGTGATGATCCCCCCGGGACTGACCTTGCGGACTCGTTCATTACTGCCGTCGGCGATGTACAGGTTACCGACCGCGTCCACCGCTACATCCCGCGGGTAGCGAAGCGAGGCGCTGGTGGCCGAGCCGCCGTCCCCCGAAAAACCTGCGATCCCGTTTCCGGCCACCGCGGTTAGTATGCCGTTGGGGAGAATCTTCACCACCAGGTGATTGTATCTGTCCGCCGCGTAAACATTGCCGGCCGCATCCAGGGCAATTCCCCACATGTCCCCCAGGGGCGCATTCAGCGCCAGACCGGTCTCGCCCCGATAGATCCAGGTGCTACCGGCCACCGTGGTGATCACGCCTTGCGCCCCAACTGAAATGGGAAGAAGGAAGAAAAACAACAATACGCCCAGCACAGCCAGCGCCCTGAACCGCCAGGAGAACACTCCCCACACGGCAATCACCCCGCCTCTGGGAGAAGCACGCATATGCTAAGCCTGGTGGCGAGGTGCGTCAAGCTGGCTCCAGGGAGCTCGGCCATTTCGGAATTCCTGGACAAGGAACCGGTTAGTTTTTCCCAGGGCTCGCGCTCCGGGCTAAGTTCCTCCGTCCCTGCGGGGCTGGTGAGAACTGCGGGTTAGACCGTGGTGGGCGTTGAGACGAGAATTTTGTACCCGTTGCAGGCGGGTGCTGTAGGGGCGGCTCCCGCTTGGCGGGACCGCCCTGGGCAGGCGCCAGGCCGGGGTCCCCGGCGCGCGTTTTTGGTGCGCTGGGGTGGAAGGCCTGCCCCTACATCCTGGATATCAAGCCGGCTCTCGCGCCTTGTGCTATCTTTCGGGGCCATGAAGCGAAGCATCTCACTGCTGCTGATCTGTTTGCTGGTGGCGGGGCCGGCAATCCCGGCGTCGAAGAAACCCGAGGCCAAGACCTCCTTCGATCTGACCATTGACAGCATCATGCGCGGCCCGGGCCTCTACGGCTACGAGCCGCGCGCCGTGCGATGGTCCGCCGACAGCCAGCGCATCTATTTCCAGTGGAAGCAGGCCTCCGATCCCCGCGAGAAGGAGTGGGACACCTGGGTGGTGAACCGCGACAACACCGGCCTGCGAAAGCTCAGCGAGGAGGAGGCCAGAAACGCGCCGCCGGTGATGGCCGACCAGACCAAGGACAAGAAGCAGTCGGCGTACGTGGAGGGCGGCGACCTGGTGCTCTACGACAACGTGGCCGGCGCGCGCCGCCAGCTCACCAGGACCACCGACCTGGAGTCGGGCCCGCGCTTCACCCGCGACGGCAAGCACATCACCTTCCTGCGCTCCAACAACCTGTACCGGATGTCACTGGAGTCGGGGTCTATCGAACAGTTCACCGATATCCGCGCGGCGGGCGCAACCACCCCCAGCGCGCCCCCCGCAACGGGTTTCGGCATGGGCTTCTTCGGCCAGTTCTTCGGGCGGCAGGTGGGCCAGACCACGACGGCAACCGGGGAGCAGCAGAGGGGGACCGACAGCCAGGAGTTCCTGAAGAAGGAAGAAAGGGAGTTGCTGGAAGTGGTCAAGCGGCGGGCGGCCAGGCGCGAGGAGGACGAGGCGCGGCGCAAGAAGCAGAACCCGCGCAAGCCGTTCACGCTGCAAGGCCGGCAGACGGTGGCGGGCCTGCAGCTTGCGCCCGACCAGAAACACGTCGTGGCCATGGTGGGCGAGCCGGGCGAAGGAGCCAAGAGCACCATTGTCCCCAACTACGTGACCGAATCGGGCTACACCGAGGACATCCCGGCCCGCGGGAAGGTCGGCGACAGCCAGGGCCGCACGCGCATGGCCATCCTCAGCGTGGAGACGGGGGAGGTGAAGTGGGTGGAGCACGGGTTGAAGCCGCCCGCCGAGCCGGGCGCGGCCAAGACGGAGCCGGCAGCGGCCAAGACGGAGCCGGGCGTGGCCAAGGCCGAGCCGGCAGCGGCCAAGACGGAGCCGGCGACCGCGGGGCCCGAGCAGGCGGAGCGGCCGCGCCGCCCGCTGCCCCAGCGCGAGCGCGAGGTCACCCTGTACCCGCCCATCTGGTCCGAGGACGGCGCCCGGGCCGTGATGATGGTTCGCGCCGCCGATAGCAAGGACCGTTGGATCATGGCGCTCGATCCGGTCGCGGCCAAGACTCGCATCCTGTTCACCGACCACGACGACACCTGGATGGGCGGCCCCGGCATGTCAACCCTGGGGTGGATGAAGGACGACCGCACTATCTATTTCCAGTCGGAGCGGGACGGCTACTCGCACCTCTACACCGTCTCCTATGACGGCGGCGAGCCGCGCCAGCTCACCAGCGGACGGTGGGAGGTGCAGGGCGTGCGGCTGTCGGAGGACAAGGCGCGCTTCTACATCACCGCCAACGAGGGCTCGCCGTTTGAGAGGCACCTGTCCGTGATGCCGGTCGAAGGCGGAGCGCGCACCAGGATCACCTCGCTCGCCGGCAGCCACCAGGCGGTGCCTTCACCGGACGAGAAGTGGCTGGCGGTAATCCACTCCTTCTCCAACAAGCCGCCCGAGTTGTACATCCAGGAGAACCGGCCGGGTGCGGAGGCGGTGAAAGTGACCTCGTCGCCCCTGCCCGAGTTCTGGAATTACCCCTGGATAGATCCACCCATCGTGCAGATTCCGGCGCGCGACGGCGCCCTGGTTCCGGCGCGCATATACAGGCCCAATAACTACAAGCCGGGCGGGCCAGGGGTGATCTTTGTGCACGGGGCGGGCTACCAGCAGAACGTGCACCGCTGGTGGTCGGGCAACGCGCAGGTGTACCTGTTCCATCACTTGCTGATGGAGCACGGCTACCTGGTGCTGGACCTGGACTACCGCGCCTCGGCGGGCTACGGCCGCGACTGGCGCACCGCCGTCTACCGCCACATGGGCGGCAAGGACCTGGACGACCAGGTTGACGCCGCCCGCTGGATGGCGAAGGAGCAGGGCGTGGATCCGAAGCGCATCGGCATCTACGGGGGCAGCTACGGCGGCTTCCTCACGCTGATGGCCATGTTCACCCAGCCTGAGGTCTTCGCCGCCGGGGCAGCGCTGCGGCCGGTGACCCACTGGGCGCACTACGCCCACCCCTATACCTCGAACATCCTGAACCTGCCGCAGAAAGATGCGGAAGCCTATCGCCGCTCGTCACCCATCTACCACGCCCAGGGGCTGAAGGGCGCGCTGTTGATCTGTCACGGCGTGGTGGACACCAACGTCCACTTCCAGGACACGGTGCGCCTGGTGCAGCGGCTCATCGAGTTGCGCAAGGAGAACTGGGAGCTGGCCATCTACCCGGCCGAGGACCATGGCTTTGTCGAGGCGACGAGCTGGGCCGACGAGTACAAGCGCATCTTCAAGCTGTTCGAGAACAACCTGAAGAAGCCCGCCGCCGCGGCTGAGCCTCGCAAGGCCGCGGGAAAAGGGCGCAAGGCCTGAAAGCGCGGAAGGCCAGGGCGGCCCGGACTCAAGCCGGGCCCTACGGCGACGTTTGGCACGCAGGGCGCAGCTTCAGTCGGTGCCCCGCTGCGTCCCCTGGGATCGGCCCTGTTGACCGCAGCGCCCTTTGCCAGGCCGGCGGGCCCCGCCAGCGTTCAAAGAAAGAATTTGCTTCCCCGCCGGGGGTGTGGTGAATTGGCGGGCATGAGCAGGAGAAGAAACACGCTATCGGCAGTGCTGGCGATGGCGGGGCTGGGCGGCCTGGCCCCGGTCTCGCCCGCCCAGCAGGGA
>CAYVGN010000285.1:0-4802 GCA_964451215.1 uncultured Acidobacteriota bacterium | reverse complement strand
GTTCGGGTGGCTGTCGGGTACGCTTTCGCGGAAAAACGTCACCTGGAAGCCGAACAACCGACCGTCAGCCCCCGTGAGGTTGCCGGTGTAGTGCCACCACTCGGTCTGGAAGTCGGGATGCGAGAAGTGATCGTGCGGGAACTGGAAGGCATAGCCGGGCAGCGCAAGGCGGAAGCGCGCCTCCTGCGCCCAGCCGGTGGCGGCCAGTAGGCAGCAGGCAATCGCCAGCAGGCAGCAGGCTGCTGCCCAGAGGGGTACGTCACGCTCGACCATCAGCTTCAAATTAGACCACAGGCTTGTGGCTCCCGGCATCGGGCTGCAGGCTGCAGACTGTAGGCCACAGCCTGTAGCCAGAAGCCTATTCGACCAGGACGACTTCCACCGGATCAATCTGCGCGGCCTGGCGGGCCGGGTACAGGGCGCTGAGGCAGGTGACGAGGAAGACCGCGGCCGTGGCCCGGGCGAGGAACTCGGCGGGCAGTGAGAACTGGATGGTCCAGCCAAACGACTGGCGGTTGACTACGTAGATCAGCACCAGCGACAGAGCCAAGCCCAGCAGCAACCCGAGAACGCAGGCCAACAGTCCCAGCAGGATGGCCTCGACCAGCACCAGGTCGCGAACCTGGCGGCGCGTGGCGCCCAGGTAGCGGAGCACGCCTAGCTCCCGCCGCCGCTCCCAGACCATCGCCGGCAGCGCGTTGGCCATCCCCAGCACGGCCACGCAGATGGCAATCGCTTCCAGTTCCCAGGTGATGGCGAAGGTGCGGTCAAAGATGCGCAGCACGTTGGCCTTGAGTTCACGGTTGGAGGTGATGAGCAGGGCGCGGGCGGGGGTGTGTTGTGCAATCTGCTGGCGCGCGCGCTCCGGATCGGCGCCGGGCGCCAGGTAAACGGCGAGGCTGGTGGCGTCGGGGGCGCCGCCGTAGCGCAGCCAGTCGGCGCGGCTCATGACCGCGTAGCCGCAGTCGCTGGAGTAGTCGTAGCAGACGCCGCGCACGCGGAAGGGGCGGTTTCCGGCCGGCGTCGGCAGCAGGATCGTGTCCCCTTTCTTCACGCCGTAGCGCAGCGAGAAGGGCTCGCTGATGACCACGGTGTCCGGCTCGTGGCGCAGCACCTCGGGCGCCGGCCGCCCGTCCAGAAACATCAGGTTGCCGAAGCGCGCCAGGGTCTCCCAGTCGCCGGCCCCCAGCAGGGCGGGGCCGCCGCGGAAGCTGATGTCCTGGGCGCGGAAGGCATCAACGGCAGCCACGCCCGGGGTGCGCGCGATGGCTTCCGCCGTTTCGGCGGAAACGGTGACGTGGTGGAGGCGGCCGCTGCGGGCGGCGGCGGGGCGAAGGAACAGGTCAGCGCGAAACGTCTGCCCGGCCCAGACCTCCACCGTTCGCCGGAAGCTGGTTACCAGGATGGCCACGCTGGCCATCATGCCGATAGCGGTGGCCAGAGCCATGGCCAGCACTGAAGCGCGCCCCAGCGACGCGCCCAGGCTGCGCGCCGCCAGCATCCCGGTGGTGGTGCCCGCGCAGTTCAGCACCGCGGAGGAAAGGCGCGAGAAGCGGGCCACCACCCAGGGTGCGAGCAGCGCGAAGCCGGCCACCAGCAGCAGGGCTGAGGCGTACCCGGCGAGCGGCCGCGAGTCAAGCGCGGGCAGCTGGGCCAGACCCCAGGCGCCCGCCAGCACACTGAGGCCGGCGACGGCGTCGCGCGCCTGGTGGATGTGGCGCGCGCGTTCGTAGGCGCCGCGCCGCAACGCCTCGGCTGGATCCACCTGCGCTGCTTCTAGCGCCGGAGCCAGCGCGGAGAGCAACGCGGCCGACACGCCGACAGCCAAGCTGAAGGCCGCCACCCGCCAACTCAGGGCCACGGGCGCGGGAAGCACCGCCACCCAGAGGCTGTTGACCGTCCCCGCCACCAACTCCAGCGCTCTGGGAGCCAGCAGGCGCCCCAGCAGGATTCCCAGCGCCGAGCCGGCCAATCCCAGCAAGGCGGCCTTGGCCAGGAAGAGCACCGCCACGCGGCGGCGGGTTGCGCCGGCGGCGCGCAGCGCCCCCACCTCCGTGCGGCGTCGCACCACCGAAATCGCCACGGTGCTGTAGATCAGAAAGGCCCCCACGATCAGCGAGACCAGGCTCAGCGCGGAGAGGTTCAGGCGGAAGGCGCGCAGCATCTTCTCCACCTGCTCGCTGCGGGCCTGCGGGCGCTCCAGCGTGACGCCGGCCGGGAGCAGCGCTGCCAGCCGGCCGCGCACCTCCTCCGCCTTGGCGGGCGGCAGCACCAGGTCAATCCGGTCCAGCTTGCCTTGGCGGCCGAAGACCAGTTGGCCGGCGGCGATGTCCATCACCGCCAGGTTGCCGGACAGCGCCGCCCCCGGCCCCGATTCGCTGAGGATGCCGGCGACGGTGAAGCGCAGAGCGCGGTCGTTGACTAGCAGCGTCAACTCGCTGCCCGGCTGCAGGCCGCGGCGTCGAGCGAAGTCGCGCCCGATCAGCAGCGAGTGGGGGTCGGTCAACAGCAACAGCAGGTCGCGCGGGGCGGCCGCGCTTTCGGTGGCAATGTCGCGCACTGCCCGGTCGCTTGCCAGGTCCACCGCCAGCACCTCCAGCGCCTCGCGCGACTGCGGCTCGACTGCCGTCCCCTCGATCACCGGCGAGATCTCCAGTTCTGCTTGGCTTCCGGTGAAAGCGTCGTAGAGCCGGGCTACCAGGTCTTCGCTGAATGGGGCGAGGCTGGTGATGCTGAGGTTGGCGCGGCCGGCAACGGCTATCACCGATTCCTGGAAAGAGGCAATAGCGCTCTGGTTGGCCAACTGGATGGCAACCACGGCGCCGATGCCGAGCGCGACCGCCACCACGCTCAGCCCCGCCCGCAGCCGGTCCTTCCACAGCGCGCGCAGGATGAAGCTGCGCAACAGTCCCGCGCCCGGCTTGTTGATGTCGTGCGCCATCGTCCAGCGAAAGAATGGACTGGCGGGGCAGGATGCCACGCGGGGTCCGGCTTCAGGCCCGGCTGCCGCCGCCGGTCCCGGGCGGCCCGCTGTCTCGGAGCCGCGGTGGTTCCAGGGCCGCTTCGGCGGGCGTGAGTTCGCGCTCGATGCCCCCGTCGCGCATGAACAGCAGCCGGTCGGCGAAGGCAGCCGCCTCGCGGCTGTGCGTGGCCAGGATCACGGTGGCGCCCATGTCCTTCGCCGCCCGCGACAGCAGGCGAAGCACCGTCCGGGCGTTGGCGCTGTCCAGGTTGCCGGTGGGTTCGTCGGCGATCAGCACGGCCGGTTCGTGAACCAGCGCCCGGGCGATGGCCACCCGCTGCATTTCGCCCCCAGAGAGCTGGTGGGGGTAGTCGCTGGCCCGCTGCACCAGCTCCACCTGGATCAGCAACTCCCGCACCCGCCAGCCGTAGTCCCGGCGGCCTTCCAACAGCATTGGCAGCTCGATGTTCTCCTGCACCGTCAGCGTGGGAAGGAGGTTGAAGAATTGGAAGACAAAACCCACCTGCCGGCGCCGCAACCGGGTCAGGGCCTCGTCCGAGAGCGCGCTGGTGGGCTGGCCCAGGAGGCGGACCTCGCCGCGCGTCGGCCGATCCATGGCTCCGGCCAGGTTGAGCAGCGTGCTCTTGCCGCAGCCGCTCCGGCCTACCAGGGCAGTGAAGGTGCCGGCTTTGAACGAGGCGGTGACGTCGCGGACCGCCAGGATTCTCCGGTCGTTGACCGAGTACACCCGCGACACCTCACGCAGTTCCACCGTGGTCTCCACACCGCCATTCTAGCCGAGGCTTGGGGCTTTAGGCTCCAGGCTTGAGCCGGGACACAGGGCCTGGCAAGGCATGCTATCGTTAGGGCAACTGCCCGGGAGATCTCCAGGCTGATGGCTCTTGACGCTGGACCTTCTTTGACGGACACGCGCAACCAGCGACCTCAGGGGCTGCTTTCCGGCTTGCGGGACACGCTGGCCTGGGCGCGCCTGGATCGCAATGAAGTTGCCGGATCGCTGGGTGACCTGGGGACGTTCTTGCCGCTGCTGGTGGGCATGGCCGCGCAAAACGGCCTGGACTTCGCGGCCGCGCTGTTTTTCGCCGGTTTGTTCAACGTCGCGACCGGCTTCACCTTCGCCATCCCCATGGCCGTCCAGCCCATGAAGGCCATTGCCGCCGTGGCGCTCACTGAGGGGCTGACGGTCTCGCAGATCCTGGCGGCCGGCGCCACCGTCAGCTTCGTCATCCTGGTTCTGGGCCTCAGCGGGCTGATTGGTTGGCTGGACCGCGCCGTGCCGCGGAGCGTGGTACGGGGCCTGCAGCTCGCCCTGGGCCTCTCGCTCCTGATGAAGGGCTTGCAGATGGTGGCGGCCACCGGAACCGCGGTGGCTCCGGACAGCTACCTCACCGGCGTCCTCTCCGCGCTGGTGGTGCTGGCGCTGTTCTTCTCGCGCACCGTGCCCGCGGCCTTGGTTCTTTTTGGCGCCGGCATCCTGCTCGCCATCTGCAAGCAGCCCGGCGTGGTTCATGCGATCGGGCTGGGGCTGGCGCTTCCCTCCTGGCAGCCGCCTGGTTGGGGTGACTTCGTAAGCGCCCTGCCCCGGGCGGCCCTGCCCCAAATCCCGCTCACCACGCTGAACTCGGTGATCGCTGTCTGCGCGCTCTCGGCCGACCTGTTCCCCGAGCGCAAGGCCGGGCCGCGGCGGGTGGCGGTCTCCGTCGGCTTGATGAACCTGGTGGGCGCCTGGTTCGGCGGGATGCCCATGTGCCACGGCGCCGGGGGGCTGGCCGGGCAATACCGCTTTGGCGCGCGCACCAACGGCTCCATCCTCTTCCTG
>CAYVGN010000284.1:0-4809 GCA_964451215.1 uncultured Acidobacteriota bacterium | reverse complement strand
CGCCCATAGCGTCTTCCGGATGTATGCCTGGCGTTGCTCGGCCGCGCGACTATTCCGACGACCTGCCCCGCTACCTCGTCCGCCTGATGGAGGAGCGCCGGCTCGCCCGCCACAGAATCCTTGCCGGAATCACCAGCCGCGCCAAGGCCGAGCAACGCCAGGCATACATCCGGAAGACGCTATGGGCGTTGCTGGGTGGGCCGCTTGAGAAGACCCCGCTGAACCCGCGCCTGGTCGGCAGCATCCAGCGCTCCGGCTACCGCATTGACAAGCTGATTTACGAGAGCCGCCCCGGGCTGTTCGTTCCCTCCAACCTCTACGTGCCCGAGGGACGCGGGCCGTTCCCCGCCGTGCTCAGCCCGCTGGGGCATTCAGCCAACGGCAAGGCCTACCGCTCCTACCAGGTCCTTTTCCACACGCTGGCACGCAAGGGCTACATCGTGTTGACCTTCGACCCGTTCGGGCAGGGCGAGCGGATTGAGTACCCGGGCGAGGAGCCCGGCGCCTCGCGCCTGCGCGGGGCCACCCGCGAGCACGATTACGCCGGAAAGCGCCTGCTCCTGCTCGGCGCCAACTTCGGCCTCTATCGCGCCTGGGACGCCATCCGGGCACTCGACTACCTGCTGAGCCGCGACGACGTGGACCCGCAGCGCATCGGCTGCGGCGGTCAGTCCGGCGGCGGCACCATGACCATGTTCCTGGCGGCGCTCGACGAGCGCATCCGCGCCGCCGTGGTTTCCGAAGGCAATACCGAGAACGTGGCCCAGGCCAGGTTCGAGCCGCCGGGCGCCGTGGACGACGCCGAGCAGAACATTGTTCCTGCGCTGCCGCACGGGCTGGACCGCTTCGACCTGCTCCATGCCTTGGCACCCAGGCCGCTGCTCGTCGCCATCAGCAACAAGGACGCCGGCACCACCTACGGCCCCGAGTATGTCCGCGACGGCCTGGCGTTGCTGGACGAGCTGAAGGCCACTTACCGGCTGTTCGGCGCCCAGGAGCGCGTGCGGCTGGTGGAAACACCCCTGCGCCACGGCTACACCTACGAGCACCGCCGCGCCAGCTACGCCTGGTACAACCGCTGGCTGGGCCGCCCGCAGGAAACCGATCGGGAGGAGCCGGTGGAAATCGAACCCGACCGCAACCTGTTCTGCACCGAAACCGGCTTCGTGGTGACCTCGCTCAAAGGCGAAACCAGCTTCACGCTGACGCGCCGGCTGGCGCAGCAGACGCGGCCTCCCGCGCCGCCCACAAACGAGCAGATCCGACGGGTGCTGGGGCTGGAACCAGGGACGGGCATTGCTGCCCGTCCGGCACAGGCAACCATGCCCGTGCCACACCAGTTGCTCAGCCTCACCGAGAAGTACGACCACGTGATCGAAGAGGTGGACGTGGGCAGCGAGCGGGAGATCCACATCCCGGCCTGGGTGGTGCGGCCGCCGGATCGCGCCACGGTGAGACGCCCGGCGGTACTCGTGCTGGCGGACGCCAGCAAGGACACCTTCGTGGCCGAGGGCGGGCTGGCCGCAGAGTTCGCCCGCTCCGGCTTTATCTTCGCGGCGGCCGACCTGCGCGGCCGCCACCAATGCCTGCCGCATCCGCCGCAGCGCGGCCCCCGCTACTACTTCGACCGCGGCGAGGACTTCTACGTCTGGGACACGCTGGTGCTCGGGAAGCCCATGCTGGGCGGCTACGTGCGCGATGCCCTCGAAACCCTCGCTTGCCTGCGCGGCCGGCCGGATGTGGACCCCTCCCACCTGTCCGTGATCGGGCAGGGAACCATGGGCGTGGTGGCGCTGTTCGTCCTGGCTCTCGACCCGGGCCTGCGCGGCGGCATCATCGAGGGCGCGCTCACCGACTACCGCTCCATCGTCGAGAACGACCACTACACAACGCCGTTTCGCATCTTCCTGCCGGGCGTGCTGAAGCATTTCGACCTGCCGGAGCTGGCGGCCATGATCGCCCCGCGGCCGCTGCTGCTGCTGAATCCCATGGACCAGGCCGGGCAGCGCCGCGATGCGGCTGCGGTCCAGGCCCTTTACCCCTCAGCCGCGGTTCGCGCCGGTGTTGCTGTCACCGCGAAAACCTATCTCGACGCTTTGTCCTGAGCGGGAAAGAACCCGGCCGCAGTTGTTCACATTCTGCGGGGAAGAAGGAGGCAGCGGTCTCAGACCAGGCCCCACTCTTTGAGGATGCTCATGAGCGGCGGGAGCGCATCCTGCCAGAGCCAATCTAGCTTCAGCCACAGGCCTTTTAGGACAGCACTGCGGAAGATGCCATCGGGGGCTGGCGCCGGACGGTAGATGCCGTCCTCGCCGCGCTGGTAGAACTCGGCCTGCTTGCGAAGGTAGTCAACGAGCCAGTACTCAGGCACGCCGGCCTGCTCGTATTCGTAGAACTTCTCGCCACGGTCGCGCCCGCGGCTCTCGGGACTGATGATCTCGACGACGATGTCGGCCGGGCCGTCCAGGTAGTTCTTCTTCAGCCGGTCCAGGTGCTCTCGAGCTACGTAGATAATATCCGGTTCCCGGGCTCCCAATGCCGGCCCGGTCTTCATGGGAAACGGCGCGGTGCGCACCACGCCCCCTTGGCGTGCCTCCGCGAAGTGCCGCAGCAGGGCGGACAGGAAGACGACTAGGTCCTGGTGCCGATCCGACGCTGGGCTCAATTGAATCACCTCGCCGTTCACCCATTCTGCCCAGGTGTCCTCGTCGCCCCACTGGAGGAATTCTTCAAACGTCATCTTCGGCCTGGGGCCAGGCAGGACCGGGCTGGCAGCCTCTTTCTCGGGCTCTTCGCGCATAAGCAACCGCCGCTGCTGGCTGAGCACATTGTAGCAGAAGAAGGCGGATGGGTTATCATGCAGCCCATGATCTGCCGTGTGCTTCTTACCTTCCTAATCTTCTTGACGCTTTCGGGTTGGAGCCGCGCCCAGCAACTGCCGGAGTCGGCGGGCCGGTGGCAGGCCGGCAACTGGAAGCTGTACGTGACGTTCGAAGTGCGCGAGGCGGCGGGGATCGCGCGGCAGCAGGAACCGGTGGAGGCCCAGGTGCGGTTGCCCACCGAGCAGGTGCGGGTGGTGCGCTGGGGGCGGGAACCGGAGGAGATCGTGTCGCAGGTGCTGGAGGCCAGGCCGGACGGCGCGGCCTACAGGCTGCGCCTTGTCTTTCCGGCCACCGTTGCCGCTCGCGACCGCGTCCTGTACCGCGTCTACTATGGCCATCCCAGCCCTCCTCCGAGCGCTTACTCCAGCGGCTTGAAGGTCAGTGGCGAAACGCGCGTGGGCTGGATGGTCGAGAACGAGCACTACCGGGCCGACGCCACCCGGCGCACGGTGGGCGATCGGGGGGAAGACAGCGGGCAGATTCGTGCCCTGACGCTGAAATTCGCCGAGGTCACCCTGCTCCGCTCCACCGGGCCCCGCATGCACTGGGCGCCGAATTTCCAGCGCACCGGTGAGAAGAGTTACAGGAGCATCGCCAACTGGGAGCCGGTGCAGTCGGTGGAGCGGGTGAAAGGCCCCGTGGTCTGCGAGACGCGCCGGGCCGGCTCTCACCAGGACTACCCGGAGATCGCCCTCCAAGCAACCTACCGCTTCTTCTGCTTCCTGCCCTATTTCGTCTTCCGCTCCGAGATGCGAATGACCCGGCCCATTGAGCTGTTCCTGCTCCGCAACGACGAGATGACCATGGACGGCTTCTTCACGCACGTGGCCTGGCCGGCCAAGGACGGGACGGAGCGGGCGGCGACGTTCGAGGAACGGGAGAAGTTCCTGGAGAAGGAGCCGATCGCCGCCGATGCCCCCTGGGTCTGCTTCTTCCACGACGGCAAGGGCTATGGCTATGGCTCGATCCGCCTCAAGTTCGATACCGGCAATGCAGCCGGCGGCCCTTCTCCTCTCTACCACCCCTACACGAAGATCAGCGACGGGGCCGGCGGGGGCAAGTACTGGAACCGGCGCCTGGTCGACGAGCGCGACACGCAGGTGCCCGCCGGCAGCCGTTATTTCGAAGAGAATGCCTACGTGATCTTTCGCCTGCGGGCCGGGACACTCCCGGAGAAGCTGGGCGAGTTCCTGGAGTGGGAACGGAAGCTGCGGAAGCCGCTCCTGGTCCAGTTGCAGACTACGCCGAAGCCCGGGAAGCCTCGCCGCAAGTAAGGCTCGAGCGCCCGGCCCTCTGCCGGGCAGGAAGAGCCAGGAACGTCTGTGTCGCGGCCAACTGAGGCTTGCGTGCCCCATGGCCGGAAGGATACCTTGTTGGGCATGAGGAGGCTGGCGCTGTTTGGCGTTGTCGCGGGACTGGCCGTCGCCGCTTTTTCTACTGCGGCGATTTCCCAGGCACCAGCTTCCAGGGATCAGGAGCTGCTGCCAGGAAAGCGCATGGTGCATGCCGTCCAGTTTCCCTATGACCTGAAGGTGAAGTTCACGCTGTTCCCCACCGGCCGCATCAAGGAGATCGAGGGCAGGGCCGAGGTGCGCCGGCGCAAAGCAGGTATCGAAGTCGAGGTGGAAGTGGATGGTCCTCCGCCCAGCCAGCTCCGGCCCGAGTATGGCGGCTACGTGGTCTGGGCGCTGACCCCGGCCGGCAAGTTCTTCCACCTGGGGGCGCTGGAGCGCAAGGGAACGGTGAAGACCACCACCAAGATCCCGGCCTTCGGAATCGTCGTTACGGCGGAAGCCGACCTGCAGACGGCCACGCCCACCGACCCCGTCCTGGAAAGCGGCATGCCCGACGCCAAGGCCCGCTACTATCCCATCCGCCGCGTCTTCTACACCCCCGCCGTGCAATAGCTGACAGGCCCCGGGCCAGC
>CAYVGN010000283.1:0-4812 GCA_964451215.1 uncultured Acidobacteriota bacterium | reverse complement strand
CAGTTCCCTCCCCCGCCCCGCCGGTAAAGGTGGTAGACTTCGTGTGCGAGAACGACGTGCGAATGGCGATCAATCGAAACGAAAAGATCTACATCGGTCCCCGTACCATTGTCACCCCGTCCGCGCGCGAACTCGCCGCGGACAAGGATGTGCTGGTGATGGCCCAGGACGGTCGCCACGGCGACCCGGGCCGCAATCGAATGTAGCGCCCGGCTCACCGCGGCGGGCCGGGCAGATCGGGCAGCCTTTGGTAAGTTGTCAGCCCTCCATCCACTGCCATGCCCCAGACCGAGCTTGACCTCACTCGCCTCCGTTCCGAGATGATGGATTACTTGCGCCAGTCGGGCCTCCCCATTTTCTATGGCCTGGGCCTTCCCGAGGAGGACGACTACACCTACTGGGACACCCGCTCCTTCCCCGACTGGCGCCAGTTCGTGGACGTCGCCAGGGAGTCGGGCGCGCGCCTGCTGATCTTCAGCTACGACGAGTTCGACGAGGAGGAACTGGACCAGGCCATCGAGAAGCTCGACGAGTGCGAACTGGATCCGGAAGAGCGGCTGCCCTATCTGAAGAGGTTCGAGGCGCTGCGCAAGCAGGTGGGCCACACCGACTGGGTCCGCATCGCCTTCGAGCACGGCGGCCGCTGGCTGGCCTACGAGCGCACCGCGCCCTGGTACGACGACTTCCAGGCCGCCATGGAAGACCTGGAGGTGTACCTGCCGCTGGAGCCCGAAGAGGAAGAAGAAAAACCCGAGGAGGACGATTCCGGCCGCAGCTTCTTCTCCCGGAATTGATAGCCACAGAGCCACAGCGCGGCCCCACCGCAACCAAGCAGGGCGGCCGCGCCGCCGGGCCGCGAATTCAACGTTTAAGGTTCAAAGCTTAAAGTCACGGCGGCCTGCGGACCACCATCGCCACAGCTACCCCCGGGCGCTAGTGCCGTGTCCCATTAATTCCACCCCACCCCTGCGGCCACGAAAGCCGCATCAGGAGCGGGTTTCCGCCACCGGCTGTGGGGCAGGACTTGTGGGGCACGGTACTAGCGGATTTTGGCGGCGAAGTCCACTGCCTGCTCATAGGCGCAGGAAATGAAGTCGGTGGCAAGGGTATACTGTCGCCAATGAACAAGGCTGCTTTTCTCGCAACGATCGCCATCTTGCTCCTTCTGGCGCAGGGAGCCGGGCAGGAACGAGCAGAAATCCGCGTTGGGATCATCGGGCTGGACACCTCTCACGTCACGGCCTTCACCAGGCTGCTGAACGACAAGAATGCGCCGGACCACGTGCCGGGGGCGCGGGTGGTGGCGGGCTTCCCCGGCGGCAGTCCCGATCTTGCTGCCAGCGCCACTCGGGTCGAGAAATACACCGCCGAGCTGCGCGACAGTTGGCAGGTCGAGATCGTGAAGGACATCCCCACGCTGGTCTCCAGGGTGGACGCCATCCTGCTGGAGAGCGTGGACGGCCGCGTGCACCTGGAGCAGTTCCGGCAGGTGCTGGCCACCGGACAGAAGAAGCCGGTGTTCATTGACAAGCCGCTGGCCGCCGGCCACCGCGACGCGCGGGAAATCCGTCGGCTGGCGCAGGCGGCCGGCGTGCCCTGGTGGAGTTCCTCCAGCCTGCGCTACGCCCCGGCGCTGGAAGATCTGCAGCAGGTTCCCGGGGGCCTGCAAGGCGCCAGCACCTACGGCCCAGCCACGCTGGAGCCCACCAACCCCGGCTTCTTCTGGTACGGCATCCACGCCACCGAGATGCTCTACAAGCTGATGGGCACCGGGTGCGAAGAAGTAACCGAGGTCCACACCGAGGGCGCCGACGTGGTGGTGGGCCGCTGGAAGGACGGCCGCATCGGCGTGGTCCGCGGCATCCGCAAAGGGTCGCACGACTACGGCGCCCTCGCCTTCGGCGGCAAGTCCGTCCAGTACTCGCAGGTGAAAAGCAACTACCGGCCGCTGCTGGTCGAGGTGGTCAGGTTCTTCCAAACCCGGGTGCCGCCCGTGCCCAACGAAGAGACGCTGGAGATCATGGCCTTCATGGAGGCGGCCGAGCGCAGCCGCGAGCGCGGCGGCATCCCCGTCAAGCTCCAGGAACTGCAGTAGGGGCAACCTAAAGGTCGCCCCTGGCGAGAACGGCGTCCACCTGCTTCTTCCAGGCGTCGAGCGAGGAGTGGATCGAGCGGGCCAGGAAGCGCTGGCGCACCGCGCGCAGTTCCGGGATGCGGCGCAGCGCGATCGCGTAGGGGCGGCGACGCGGGTGGGCGTAGATGTCGGCTTCAGAAAGGTAGATGGGCTCGCGGCGGAAGTTGAGCAGTGCCAGCGCTGAGTTGAGCTGCTCCAGCGAGGCGGGCAGGCCTTCGCGCGCGGCCCTCGCCGTGCACTGGGCATACTCGGCTTGCTCCAGGAGGCGGAACCAGTAAGTGGCGCGCCCTCCCGCCGAGGTCACTTCCTGGGCCACCAGGTTGCGAGGCGCGCCGCCCTCCGAGATGGGGAAGAAGAAGGAATAGATGAACTGCTCGCCTTCCGCCTCCTGCTGACCCGCTCCGTCCGCTGCGGCCCCGCCCGGTTCGAGGGCCGGGCCCTCCTCGCCCGACGCCTCGGCCTCTTCCGCTGCATCTGCCTCGCGCTCGGGCCGCACTCGCTTGAACGAAACGTGAATGAGAGCGGCCTCGGAGAGCGCAACCAGGTGCTCGGCATAAGGCTGGTGGTTTCTATCTACGGCGCGATTGAGAAACGCGAGCCACAGGCGCGGATCAATCGCTTCCAGCGCGCCGCGGGAAATCACCGTCCCTTCCTGCCAGGCGGCGTCCAGCTTCTGGAAGGCGGCAGGCGTCAGGAAAGGAAACAGGTCGCGCAGGGCCTTGGAGCTGAGCGCGCGCAGGTTTCCGAGGGCGCGCCCTAGCGTCTGGTGAAACAGGTCGGAGCGCTTGGCCAGACGCCCGAAGGCCAGGTTGCCCCGGCGCGTGGTCAGCCGCACCTCCCAGATGCTGGCGTCGAACTGCTCGGAAACGACGTCGGAGAGGCGCAGGTGAAAGGGCGGGGACTGCTCGGGCAGCACCGCCAGGCCGGTTTCATAGACACGGATCTCGCAGGGCTGCGGGTCCTGGCCGGCGCCGTCTAGCCGCCGGAACCCGCCCCGGAAAGTGTCCAGCAGCGGCAGGTCCGAGAGCAGCAGCGCCCGCACCAGGCGCTCGGTCCAGGCCGAGCGCAGCTTCTCGCTGCATTCGGTGAAGAGCTTGCCCAGGTGGGTCAGGAGGAGTTCTTCACCCGTGTACAGCCCGCCGCGGATTTCCAGGTCCGCGGCCCGCAACCAGTCGAAGTCCGCCAGGTCAACGGAAAGGGAAGCCCCGCCCGCAGGGACCAGCGTGAAGTTCTCCTGGTCGAACTCGAGGCGGCAGGGGCCTTCGGCCGCGACGGTTCCGGAACGGGTCAGTTGGAAGCGCCCTTTGTAGTCCGGCATGGGAAGGTGGGTCGCTGCGTCCGAGGGTCCAAGGGTCCCAGGGTCCAAGGGTCCGAGGGTCTAAGGGTCCAAGGGTCCAAGGGTCCGAGGGTCCAAGGGTCTAAGGGTCTAAGGGTCCAAGGGTCCTATTTCATCTTGTTGCCACACTCGGGACAGAACTTGGTGCCCGCCTCAACCTCTGTGCCGCACTTGGGGCACTCGGCCTTGGCCCGCAGCTTGGCACCACACTCCGGGCAGAACTTGCTGGCCTGGGTCTTGGCGCCGCACTGCGGGCAGAAGGCCACCGCTTCGGTGGTCATGTCCAGGTCCTTGGCGTAATCGGTCGAAGAGGCCTTCTGCCAGATCTGGTCCTTGGTGGTCTGGGCCTGGGCGGCCGCCATTTCCTCTTCTACATCGGGGGCGCACTCTTCGCAGAGGCCGCGCTTGTGGTTCCAGCAGTTCTCGGGACAAACCCACTTGCCGCAGCGCGAGCACTGCTTGAAGTGGGCCTTGGCCTCCTCGACGGCCTTGCGCAACGCTTCATCGTGCGCCTTACCCCCCACCGTGCGCTGGATTTCGTAGGCGCTGTCGCCGACCCGGCCCAGCACGCCGCCAAAGATGCTGCCGGCGGCATGCAGCAGCCCTCCCGCCACTCCCGTCAGCGAGGACTGAAAACTGGACATGTACCCGTTCTGGCACTTGTCGCAGAAAAACTTGAACTGGTAGCCCTTGTCGGTGGACAGGTCCTCGTAGTTCTCTGTAAATCGAATCAGGCTCATGGAACAGGCTCCTGCTGGCCCGCCAGAAGCGGAGCGTAATTCTAACGGCACGGCGCGAGCAGTGTCAATCGGCCCCTCCCGCCTTTTGCGCCTTGACTGTGACCGCGAGCTCTTGTGCTACACTTGGCCGCCGTCGGGGACTCGGGCTGCTAAGCCGTATCCTTCGAGCTTCACCGACTGGAGTCGGCGCCAGGCCGTTAGCTACAACGCATCCGGAACCAGGAGGCATTCCAGCCATGCACCGGACGACGCTTATCCTTTTCCTCGCCGCATTCCTGCCACTTCCAGCCCCGGCTCAAAAGTGCGCTGCGTGCCACAAGAAAGTCACACCGGATATTGTGTCCGACTGGGAACTGAGCAAGCACAGCCGGAACGGGGTGGATTGCGCGGTCTGCCACGGCGACGCACACATGTCGGCGGGAGGTGTGGCCAAGGCCCGTATTCCCACGCCGGAAACCTGCGCCGGCTGTCATCCGGGTCGGGTAGAGCAGTTCAAGGGCGGCAAGCACGCCTTCGCCTGGGCGGCCATGAAGGCCATGCCCACGGCCCACTGGCAGCCCATGGCGTTGATGGAAGGCATGAAGGGCTGCGGGGGCTGCCAC
>CAYVGN010000282.1:0-4840 GCA_964451215.1 uncultured Acidobacteriota bacterium | reverse complement strand
AGCGCAGGCGTCTCGCCTGCCAGCCGAGCCTCAGTTCTCTCTTCAAACTTTGAACTTTGAACTTTAAACTTTGAACTTGCCGATGCATCCGGACCTGGAGCGCGTGCTGTTCACCGAGGAGGAGATCCGCGCGCGGGTGAAGGAAGTGGCCGCGGAGATCAGCGCGGACTACCAGGGGAAGGAACTGACGCTGATCGCGGTGCTGCGGGGCGCGGTGTTCTTCGTCACCGACCTGGCGCGGGTGCTCACCGTGCCGGTCCGCCTGGACTTCCTGGCCGTCTCCCCCTTCCCCCTAGGGGCCGAGAGCGGCGTGGTGCGCATCGCCAAGGACCTGGACGAGAGCATCTGCGGGCAGGACGTGTTGCTGGTGGAAGACATCGTGGACACCGGGCTGACGCTGCGCTACCTGCTCAAGACCCTGTCGGCTCGCGCGCCCAACAGCCTGGCGGCCTGCACGTTCCTGGACAAGACGCCCCGGCACCTCATTGACGTCCCGGTTCGCTACCGCTGCTTCGAGATCCCCGACCGCTTCGTGGTCGGCTACGGGCTGGACTACCAGCAGCGCTACCGCAACCTGCCGTGCGTGGGGGTGCTGAAGGCGGAAATCTTCCGTGGCTGAATGGAACTAGGAATCGCAGCAGTGCCGGCATCCTGCCGGCAGGAGGTGATGTGGAATGCGGAGCACGGACTCCAGACTGGGTGCCGCCGACTGCCGGCCGGCACGGGCCCTACGCCTGTTAGCGGCCGTCCTGCTGTTCTCGCTCACCGGGGCCGCCCAGCCCCGTTTCTTCACCTATCCGGTCTACAAGACGACGCTGGCGAACGGGCTGGACGTGGTGGTGATTGAGACGCCCGAGTTCAAGGACGTGCTCAGCTATAACACCATGGTGCTGGCCGGCTCGCGCAACGAGACCGAGAGAGGCCAGAGCGGCCTGGCCCACCTGTTCGAGCACATCCTGTTCCGCCACCGCTACCAGGGCCGGGCGGACGGCTACAGCGAGGCCATCCGGCAACTGGGCGCGCACAACAACGCCTTCACCAACTTCGACGTCACCTACTACCACCCGCTGACCTTCCGCGCCAACCTGGAGCGGCTGGCGGAACTGGAGGCCTCCCGCTTCACCCGCCTGGAGTTCGATGAACAGATCTTCAAGACGGAAACGGGCGCGGTGCTGGGCGAGTACCGCCGCATCAGTTCCGATCCCCAGCTCAAGATGGAGGAGGAGATGCTGCGGGCGCAGTTCCCCCGCCATCCCTACGGGCACACCACCATCGGCTTTTACCAGGACGTGCTGGAGATGCCCCGGCACTACCAGGCGGCCTTGAACTTCTACCGCGCCTGCTACCGCCCCAACAACGTGGTTCTGGTGGTCGCCGGCGACGTGAAGAAGGACGAGGTCTTTGCGGTGGCCGAGAAATACTATTCGGGCTGGCAGCCAGCGCCCCCGCCGCAGGTGCCGGCGGAGGGGCTGCCCGGCGGGCCGCAGCAGCGGGCCTTGGCCTGGCCGGCCGAGGTGGCCCCGCGCCTGTTCGTCTCCTTCCGCGTGCCCCAGTTTCGCTCCGACAGTGTCGAAACCGCGGTGGGCCAGTTGCTCGCCGAGTTGCTCGTTTCCAAGTCCGCCCCGCTGTTTCAGAAGCTGCGCTACCAGAAGCAGTCGGCCAGCGAACTGGAGTTTTACGACGGCGTGGCCTCCTACGAGAGCTTCGACCCGCGGCTGGTGACCGTGTCGGCGCAGCTCTATGGCCAGCGGTTACAGAAGGAAGGGGCGGTTTACTTCGACGAGGTGCTGGGCGATGTCGCGGTCGCGCTCGACGAACTGAAGAACTTCTCGGCCCGGCCCGAATCGGCGAAGGTGCTCGCGGTGCTGAAAAGCAAGTACCGCTACGATTTCCTCGCCCAGCTCCGCAGCCCGGCCGATATGGCCCGGACCTTTGCTTGGTACTACCGCTTCGAGCGCGACCCGCAGGTGTTGGAGCGGCTGGTGGCGACCGTCGCGCGGCTCACCCCCAAAGACTTCGACGCCTTCGCCCGCAACTACTTTACGCCGGAGCGGCGCGTGGTGGTCACCATGGCGCACGGCAAGTGATTGCAGAATGCAGAATGGGAAATGCGGAGCGCTACTCGGTCTCTGCGTCTCCGCGGTTTGATGAGGTGAGCATGCCCGCAGCGATTCTGGACTTTCGACGTTCGACTTCCGCCCGTTGGTGGCTGACGCTGGCACTGGTGGCGGCGCTCGGGGAGGTGGCCGCCGCCCAGCAAACCATCACGCTGCGATCGCAGGCCCCGCTGGTGGAGCTGAAGCTGATGGTGAAGGGCGGGTCAGCCAACGACCCGGCCGGGCGCCAGGGCCTCGCCTACCTGACCGCGCGCCTGGTCCTGGAGGGCGGCTTTGGCGACCCCAAGAACCCGGTCACCAAGGAAAAGCTGGCCGAAATCACCAGGCCCTGGGGCGAGCTGGCCCTGCCGCAGGCCCTGGTGGACAAACAGACCACGACATTTTCTGCCTCGGTGCCGCGCGACGTCTACGGCCAGTTCCTGCGCGAAGTCTGGGGGCCGATGTTCACCCGCCCGCTGTTTGCGGCCGCCGAACTGGATCGCCTTCGGAAGGAGGCGACGGTGTTCGTCTCCTCCCAGCTCCGCTACGAGAACATCGAGCGGCTGGGCCTGGAGGTGCTCGATGAGCAGGTGCTGGGTGAGGGCTATGCCCGGCCGGTGGAAGGGACCGTAAGCGGCCTGGCCCAGGTGAGCCGCGACGATGTCGCGCGCTTCTATTCCGGTTTCTACCGGCCGGAGCGGATAGCGATCGGCGTCGCCGGAGGGCCGGAAGGGGCGGGCGAGCAGGCGCGCCGCGCGGTGGCCGCTATCGGAAAGGCCGCCGGCGGCAGCGGTGCAGGCTCCCTGGCCATACCGGGCAAGGCCCTGCCGCCACCTCCCGCGCTGAAGGGCCGGCACGTGCTGCTGGTCACCCAGCCCAATGCCATAGCCACCGGCATCCATGCCGGCTTCCCGTTTGCCCTCACCCGCGCCCACGCTGATTACTGGCCGCTGTTCGTAGCCAATGTTTTTCTCGGCACGCACCGCGACAGCTTCGGCCGCCTTTACAACGACATCCGCGAGGACCGCGGCTACAACTATGGCGACTACTCCTACCTGGAGTGGGTGCCAGCGCGCTACGCCTACCTGTTTCCCCCGCCCAACACGCCGCGCTCGCGCCAGTATTTCTCCATCTGGATTCGGCCCGTCGGCCACCAGTACGCCCACTTCCTCATGAAGGCCCTGGCCTGGGAGCTGGACAATTTCGCGCGCCACGGCATGACCGCGGAAGAGGTGAAGCTGGCCAAGGACAAGGCCCGCATCCTGTACCTGAACCTGGCGGAAACCGCCGGCCGCCTGCTCGGCTACCGCCTGGACGACTGGTTCTACGGCATGCTCGACCGGGGGTACATGGATACTTACCTGAAGCAGATCGAGGCGGTGACGGCCGAGCAGGTGAACGCCGCCATCCGCAAGTACCTCCAGGCCGCCAACCTCCATTACGTGGTGGTGACCGACGAGGCGACTGCCCGCAAGCTCCAGGAGGAGTTGCCGACAGGAAAGAACGCCCAGGGCAAGACGGCCGAGGAGTACCAGGTCCCCTCGCCGGAAAAGAAACAGGCGATCCTGGGCATGGACAAGCTGTGGTCCGACTACCCGCTCGACGTTCCGCCCTCCAACATCCGCCTGGTTCAGGCGAAAGAGCTATTCCAGTAGATCAGGCTGCGGGCTTCAGGCTACAGGCTTCAGAACTGACTGACGTTTCGCTGAACAGGGCATGGCCGCGCGCTGCCTGGTGCACGCCTGAGCAAGAAGGCGTAAGAGCCGGGCTCTACGTTTAGAGGCGCCTTTGAAAGGGAGACCCCGGTTCGGTCTTGTCGCTCGAAACCTGCAGCCCGAAGCCTGTAGCCTAAAGCCTGAAGTCTTCGCGCTCAAGGGGTGTGGGAGCGGGCGTAGGCGGCCAGGGCCTGGACGTTGGCGAGCGCGGTGTCGCGGCAGACTTCGCAGCCGGCGCCGACGATGTAGCGGGAGCCGGCCTGGCGGTGGCAGGCGGCGACGCCGGCGGTGACCGATTCCGCCGAGCCGTCGCGCAGGGCCGCCACCGGATCGAGGTTTCCCAGCAAGACCTGGCGCGGGCCCATCTCGGCGCGGGCCGCGCTCAGCGGCGCCATCCAATCCAGGTCTACGATCTCGCAGCCCAGCCGCCCCATGCCCGCCAGGATGCGCCGCGTGTTGCCGCAGATGTGGAGCCGGACGCGGGTGCGCAGGGCGTGCAGCCCGTCCACCAGTCGTTTCTGCCAGGGCCAGACGAACTCTTCGTAGAGGCGGGGACCGACCAGCGAGGCAGCGGGGTCGCCCACCCCAATCAGGTCCACGCCCGCCTCCACCTGGGCCCGCGCGAAACGCAGCTCCATCTCCACGACGAAAGCGAACAGGTCGCGCACGAATCCCGGGTCATCGTAGAAGTCCAGCATGAGCGTGTTGAGGCCGCGCAGGTCTGCGGCTTCGCCGCAGGGTCCCTCCACCCAGCCCTCGATCAGCTTTTGGCCGCCGACCCGCTGGCGGAACAGGGCGGCGGCGCGCACGCGGTCGTGCATGCGCCCGCCCCCAAGCGGGTCGGGCACCTTCAGGTGGACCAGCGCCGCCTTATCGGCCAGCAGCGCCCCCTTCTCCACGATGGCCGGGGGTTGGTCGTCGAAGAAGCGCACCGCCGCCCCGCAATCGGCGGCCTCGCGGGCCGGGTCAGAGATGCAGGAAACGTGGTCGAAATCGAACTGCTCGGCGGTCCTGATCTGCGCGGCCACC
>CAYVGN010000281.1:2446-4854 GCA_964451215.1 uncultured Acidobacteriota bacterium | reverse complement strand
CCAGACGCGGGCCGAGGCGTCGAATGGGCAATCGGCCCAACTGATGCCCGCACCTGGCAGGTGCGGCCCTATAAGCGCGGGCTTCCAGCCTGCAGATCATCGAGAGCCCGCCCATGCAGGCAATCCCGCAGCGCGGGATGCGCCCCCGGGAACTGCAGAAACCTATTGACGGATCGGGGCCTCGCTTGCTCGCCTCGCCCGCGCTAGAATCAGGGTATGCGCATCATCGTGATCGGGTACGGACGGGTGGGTTCGCAGACCGTGCGCCGGCTGAGCGAGGAGAACCACCACCTGACCGTCATTGACAAGGACCGCCAGGTGCTGGAACGGGTAGCGCGCGACATCCGCGCTCGGGTGGTGTTCGGGGACGCCACCGACCCGGAGCTGTTGCGGGAGGCCGGCGCAGAGAAGGCCGAGGTGGTGTTTGCGCTGACGCGCGATGAGAACACCAACCTGATGGCCGCCCAGATCGCCAAGGCGCTGTTCAAGGTGCCGCGGGTGGTGGCCGTGGTCTACGACACCCGGCGGGAACAGAGTTTCCATGCGGCGGGCATCGAGACACTGGCTCTCACCGTGGCGGGGGCCGAGTTCCTGGCGCTGGCGCTCCAGGGCGTTCCGACGCGCACGGAAACCGCGTTCGCCGAGGTCCGGCGGGCGCTGGAAAGCCGCGAGAAGCCCGTTGAGCCCGCGCCCCTGCGCGCGGCGCAGCCCGAGCATCCCCTTTACGTCATCGTGGTCGGCGGCGGCAAGGTGGGTTATTACCTCTCGCGGATGCTGCTGAATAAGGGCAACGAGGTGACCGTGATCGAGGCTAACCCCGACATCTACGCGCTGGTGTCCAACCAGCTCGACTGCCCGGTCATCCACGGCGACGGCTCTAACATCGAGGTGCTGGAGAAGGCGGGCGCCAACCGCTCGAACGTGTTCGTGGCCGTCACCAACCACGACCACGACAACCTGATCGCCTGCCAGGTGGCCAAGTTCCACTTCGGCATCGGCAAGACCATCGCCCGGGTGAAAAACCCCAAGAACGAGTACGTCATGCAGAAGCTGGGCGTGGATGTCACCGTCAGCTCGACGGCGCTGATCAGCGACATCATCGAGAGCCTCCTGCCCACCACCAAGATCCGGACGCTGCTCAACATCCGCACGGGGAACCTGGAGATCCTGGAGTTCAGCCTGGACGCCAATTCGCCGGTGCTCGGCAAGCAGCTCAAGGACATTACCTTCCCGACGAAGGCCAGCATCGTGACGGTGCTGCGGGACGGGCAGGCGCTGGTGCCCCGCGGCGAAACAGCCTTCCAGCAGCAAGACACGGTTCTAGCGCTGGCTCACACCGGGGTCGAGCCGGAACTGCGGAAGGTGCTGCTGGGCGAGGAGACGTAGGAGCCTCCAGCCTCCAGCCTCCAGCCTCCGGCCTCCGGCCTGCAGCCGGCTCACATCACTTCGGGGACTTCGATACCCAGCAGGTCCAGCGAGCTGACCAACTGGCTGCGGACGAAATCGGTGAGCCACAACAGGAAGAGCTTTTTCTGCGGGTCGGGCTCGCGCAGGACCTGGTGGCGGTGGTAGAAGTTGTTGAAGGCCTGGGCGAGTTGGAAGGCGAACTTGGCCACCACTGCCGGCTCGCTGGTGGCCAGGGCTTGCTCGGCGGCCGCCGCCGTCTGCGAGGCCAGCAGCACCAGTTGCCAGTACTCCTGCCCGGCTTCGGTGTTCAGCGCGGCTGCCAACGCCTCCCGGGAAAGCCGGCTGAAGTCAGGCTGCTGGCCCAGCTTGCGCAGGATGTTGGCGGCGCGCACCGCTGCGTACTGCACGTAGGGCCCCGTCTCCCCTTCGAAGCTGAGCGCCTCGGCGAAGTCGAAGGCGATGACGCTGGCGCGCGTGTACTTCAGCAGGAAGTAGCGCAGGGCGCCGACGGCGATCTGCTGGGCCACCCGCTCCTGCCGCTCGGCAGGTTCCTCGGGGTGCCGCGAACACACCTCGGCCCGGGCCCGCTCCAGGAGCTGGTCAATCAGGTCGTCGGCTTTCACCCCCAGGCCCTTGCGGCCTGACACCTCCACGTACGGCCGCTTCTGCTCCTCCGGCGCCAACTCGATGCCCAGCTCCTGGCAGCAGCGCGGCGACAGCGCCACCATTTCGTAGGCAAAATGCACCGACCGGTCGGCCTGCTCCGCGTAGCCCAGCGCGCGCAGTCCTGCGGCCACGATGTTCTGCAGGTAGGACTGCCGCACGTCAATAACGTTGTAAACGACGTCGCCATGCCCGAACCGCGGGGCGCCCTCCTGACCGGCGGCCGTGGCGCTGCTCACCCAGACCTGGTGCCCGTCCGGGTAGCGGTGGAAGGGCCGGTAGCAGAAGTCGCGGCCCAGCAGGCCGAACTTCCAGAGCTGGTAGGCGATGTCCTTGCC
>CAYVGN010000281.1:0-2436 GCA_964451215.1 uncultured Acidobacteriota bacterium | reverse complement strand
GTCCTTCCCCACGTAGGTAACGGTGCCGTTGGAGCGGACAATGACCTTGGCCTCGTCCGGGCTGCGCTCCGGCGCGTCGGGATCTTCCACTGCCGCCCCCGTGGAGTCGGCCGGCATCACCCAGCAGCCCCGGCTCTTTCCCTCGGTCTCCAGGTAGATGGCGCCCCGCTCTTTGAGCAACTGGAAGGCCTGGTCCCAAAACTTCAGGTGCAGGATCTCACTTTCCCGGGGCAGCAGGTCGTAGCGGACGTTGAGGCGGAGCATGGTAGCCAGGTGGGCGCGCACGATGGTGTCGGCCACCAGCTCGGCAAGGCACGCGCTTTCGCCCTGACCGTGCTCGATCTCCTGGAGTGTCCGCCCACGCAGTTCCAGCCGCGCGGGGTCCTGGGCGTAGAAGCTGGAGACACGCGCATACAGGTCCCAGCAGTAGTAGTCGAAGCAGACGGCGGGGTCGGCCACCAGCCCCTCCACGTCGGCCGCCGACCTGCCCTCCAGGTAGCGGAACCCGACGACTACGTCGGCCACCTGCACGCCGGTATTGTCAATGTAGTTCTGCACTTCCACCGAGCGGCCCCGCCAGCGGAGGATGCGCACGAACGTATCGCCCAGCGCCGCATTACGCAGGTGCCCGATGTGCGCCGCCTTGTTGGGGTTGATGTTGGTGTGTTCGACGATGACCTTGCCGGGGGCCGGCGCAGGCTGGTCCCGGGCGCCGCGCCACAGCCCTTCCAGGTAGGCGGGGCGGTCGAAGAACACGTTGATGTAGCCGCCGCCGGCGGGCTCCAGCCGGGCCACCCCCTCGATCGAGGGCATCTCGCGCGCCGTCTCCTCGGCGATCTGCCGCGGCCCCCGCTTCAGCACCCTGGCCAGCTCGAAACAGAAGGGCAGCGCCATCTCGCCGAATTCCGGCCGGGGCGGCTCTTCCGCCAGCGCCCGCACCGGCGCCTTGTAGCGCTCGCGGATGAATCCTTCGAAGGCGGTGCGGACCCGGTTCTGCAGTTCAAGGTACATTCTCGGAGCTGCTCGAAACAAAGCACAAAGACACCAGGGACACAAAGTTCACGAGCTATGTGCTTCCCGGTGTTCTTTTTGCCCCTTGTAGCTGTGTGGTTCCGTCATTGGGGTTGTCAGTTCTTTGGCAATCCTCCACAATGATAGGTTTGGACGTGGGGTGTCAACCGTCAAGTGCAGAGGAGGCCCGCCAACTGCTCCTGGGGGCCACCCGCGTGGCGGTGCTGACCGGCGCCGGGGTTTCGGAAGAGAGCGGCGTGCCGACGTTTCGCGGGGCGGGCGGGCTGTGGCGGCAGTTCCGGGCTGAGGAACTGGCAACGGGGGAAGCGTTCGTGCGCAACCCGCGCCTGGTCTGGGAGTGGTACGACTGGCGGCGGCAGAAGATCGCGGCGGTGGAGCCCAACGCGGCGCACCGGGCCCTGGCTGAGTTGGAGCAGCGAATTGTTGCGCCTGGGTCGTCGCAGCAACCGCCGGGCAGGGTCAGCAGCTTCACCCTGATCACCCAGAACGTGGATGACCTACACGAGCGGGCCGGGTCGCGCCGCATCCTGCGGCTGCATGGGGACATCTGGCTGCTGCGCTGTGTGGGCTGCGGGCAGCAGAGGCGCGACCGCAGCGTGCCGCTGCAGCCGTTGCCGCCCGCCTGCAACTGCGGCGCGCTGATGCGGCCGGGCGTGGTCTGGTTCGGCGAGTTGCTGCCGGCGGACGTTTGGACGGCGGCGGCGGCTGCCGCCGGCATGGCCGAGGTGCTGCTGGTGGTGGGCACTTCCGCGGTGGTGCAGCCGGCGGCTTCGCTCCCCGTGCTGGCCTTGCGCGCCGGGGCACGCTTGATTGAGCTGAACCCGGAACCGACGCCGCTGACCGCGCTGGCCCACGTCTCGCTGCAGGGCAAGGCTAGCGAAGTACTGCCTCGGATCGTCTAGGGGAACCGCCGATTAACGCCGATGCACGCCGATCATCTGTGTGGAGCGGCCTCCATCGGCGGTTAAGAGCATGCGGATTGCCTACCTGGAGTGCTTTTCGGGAATCAGCGGCGACATGCTGCTGGGGGCGTTGGCCGACGCCGGTGCCCCGGCCGCCGATCTGGCCGCCCTTCCAGAGAAGCTGGGCCTGCGCGGCGTCTCACTGAGCCTGGCCAAGGCCAGGCGGTCGCAGATTAACGCCACCCAGGCGCGCGTCGAAGCAGCGGAAACGGCCGATTATCATCGCTCGCTGGCCTCCATCGAGCAAATGATCACCCGGTCCTCGCTCCCGGAGCGCGCCCGGAACAACGCCATCGCCGTGTTCCGGCGGCTGGGGGAAGTGGAAGCAGGAATCCACGGCATTGCTGTGGAGCAGGTGCACTTCCACGAGGTAGGCGCGGCCGACTCGATCATGGACATCGTGGGCGCCTGCGCCGGGCTGGAGTTGCTCGGCGTTGAGAAG
>CAYVGN010000280.1:689-4875 GCA_964451215.1 uncultured Acidobacteriota bacterium | reverse complement strand
CCATGCTGGACCGCAAGGCCATCTGGCGTGTGGTGGAGTGGGACCCGGTGGAGCGGGTGATTTACGGCGTAGACGGGGGCAGCTCCATCCTGTTCAAGTACGACCCCAAGGACGGCCCCCAGGGAAGGGTGACGCCACTGGCCAGGCTGTGCGCGGAGCGGTTCTACGCTTCCGGCCGCAAAGATATCCCTTATTCCACCCTGGCCTTCACCATCGGCAAGGACCGCAAGATCTACTACGCCCCCGCCGGCCTGGACTTCGATTACGAAGCGCGGCTGGAAGCAGCCAGGCTCGCGCAGGCGCGCAGCGGGCAGAAAACGCCACCCTACTCCGAGCTGATCGCCTTCGACCTGAAGTCCGGCAAGCGGGAAAACCTGGGCGTAGTGCGAACCAGGGACGGCCGTCATGTATTCGGCCTGGGGGGCGCCGCCTCGGCCCTGGACGGAGCCATCTACCTGGGCGGCGCAGTGGAAGCGAAGGATGCGCAGCGCGCCGTCGGCAAAGTGGCCGGCCTTTACCCCTTCGTGATGGAACTGCTGATTTACCGGCCGGCGCCGCATAACGAGGCGCTGCCCCGGCCTAAAGCCGCCAGCAACCGCCAGAAGTAACCATGGAGCAGCCCAGGTTCTTCGCCGCCATCGCCCGCATCGCTGCGGCCCTGTTGTCTTTCTCCCTGTGGACCTACAGCCAGCACTGGGTCAACCCCGATTTCGAATGCCATCGCCTCGATCTGCGAGACCTGGGCTACCCCGAGGTCAACCAGGTCCCTGCCAACTCCAGCGCCATCACCTCCTTGCTGACAGCGGCCAGCGGCAAAATCTACGGGGGGACCAGCGGCGTGGAGGCCTATCTGTTCGTCTATGATCCCTCCATCAACAAGGCCCGGCACCTGGGGAAGATCAAGGGCCAGCAGGGCATCCACCACGCCCTGGTGCAGGCCAGCGACGGCTGCATCTACGCCGGCACTGGGCTCAACATGCTGCGCCCGCTGGAGCTGTCGCGGAACGTGCCCAACGGCCGGAACAGCGTCTCCGACGCACTCTGGGCCGACATCAAGAGGCCGTACTCCAACTATGCAGGCGGCCATCTCTATCGCTATGACCCAGAGGCTGGCGACAGGCAGGTGCTGTTTCCGGACGATCCCTCGCCCCTCGAGGACCTGGGAATCGCGGTGCCGGGCAACGGCATCTATGCGCTTTCCATCAACCCGCGGGCGCAGCTCATCTACGGCATTTCTTACCCCGACGGGAGGCTGTTTGAATACCGGATTGGCGAGAAGCAATTCCGGGATCTTGGTGAACTGGATCGCAAGATTGTCTTCCACGGCCCCGAGCGCGACTGGCGAAGCCTTCCCCGTGCCCTGGTGGTGGACGACTCCGGCAAAGTCTACACTTCCGGAGAGGACGGGTCCCTTGTTTACTACGACCCAGGGCAAGGGGGGGTCCGCTCCACGGGATTGCGGATTCCCGGCGAGTACTACCCGGTGCAGGCTTATGTGGGCCACCCCGTAGTGGAGTACTTTGCACGGGACGCAGCGGGGCTCATCTATGGAGGCTCTTCCGACGGCTACCTGTTCTCGTTCGAGCCCTCGGCCGGGAAACTGGTCAACCTGGGAAAGCCTCGTGTGACGCGGCGGCTGCGGGCCCTCACCGTTGGCAAGGACGGCCGGGTGTACCTGGTGGCCGGGGAGCGGTTTGAACCCTGCCGGCTGTTTTCCTTCGATCCCAAGGGAGGCGGGTTCCGGGACTTAGGCGTGCTGGCCGTGGATCGCAGCCCTTACTATTCCTGGCGGGGATACCAGTTCGACAGCATGACCGCGGGGCTGGACGGAACGATTTACATTGGCGAGAGCGAGCGCCGCTCGCACCTGTTCCTGTACCTGCCTTGAGTATTCCCGTTGTCCGCCTTGCGGTAGATGCGCAGGTGAGGGGCGAGTTCGACAAAGCCCACAGCGCCTGGCGGAAGCCGCTCGTGCTTGCCCAGCACGAGCACGCCGCCGGGCACGAGCCGGTTTCGGATGGCGGCAGCGATCTCCCGCTGTAGATCCTCCTCGAAGTAGGTGAAAGCCAGGTTGCGGCACAGGACCAGGTGAAAGCTGTCGTTGGGAAGCTCTCGTCGTATGTCCTGCTGCTGGAGTTCGACGCCGGCTTGAAACTCGGGGCGCAGGCAGAAGCGTCCGCTGCGCTCTTCAAAGGCTGGCTGCCGCCAGGCCAGAGGCATTTCCTTCAGGCTTCCGCCCGGGTAGCAGGCCAGGCGCGCCCTGGCAAGCTGGTCCGGGTCGGCGTCTGTGCCCAGAACTCGAAGCGTGATACCGGGGAGGCTCGGCGCCAGCAGCAGCCGCCACAGAATCGTCAGGCTGTAGCATTCTTCGCCTCCGCCGCAACCGATACTCCAGGCGCGAATCTCGCCTTCTCCTCCCGCCGCGGCGCGTTCCCCCAGGTTCGGAAGGACCTCCGAGGCCAGGTACTGAAAAACATCTCGGTCCCGGTTAAAGCGGGAGATGGGAATCCGGCACAGCGCATCCAGGTGGGCCCACTCCTCAGGATGGGCTTCCAGGTAGGCCTGGTACGAGGTGAGGTCGGCCAGCGCCAGGCCCTTGAATCGGCGAGCGACGCGCTTGGACACCTGGCGGCGAACCTTGCGAAACCCGGCCCACCTCATGCGCAGGCGCGGCAGCGCTCACTTCAAGAAAGCCACACAAGCCGCATCCCGCATCTCACACCGAGCGCTTGCTTGCGAAAAAGGCACAACACCGCTGCCACCCTTATAGCACTCGCTGGGCAATCGGCCAAATCCGCAGCGCTTTTGAGGCTGGGACCCGCGTCATCGCCAGCCGGGAAACCTTCTGTGCCGCCCGACCCCAGGGCGTTCGCCACTCAGGCCACGAGATCCGAGGCGCGACCGTGAGGGAGTGCACCGGGCGCTGGCGCCAAGCGAGAATCGCTGGGAGAATGGAGCGGTCACTATGAGAGTTCTGCCGATTGCAATCCTGGCGACTGCCATCTGCGCGCACGGGCAGGGGGCGCTGGACCAGATGCGGCGCGACTTTCTTCAGCCGCCGGTGGACTGCCGGCCCCATACCCGCTGGTGGTGGATGGGAAATGCCATCTCCAAAGAGGACATCACCTGGCAACTGGAACAGATGCAGGCGCAGGGGATCGGCGGCGTTGAACAGATCACCATGGCGCCGGTGTACGAGCGCGGAAACCATCCCTACCTCTCCGAGGGGTTCTTTGACCGGATCGTGCACGCCATCCGCGAGGCGAAGCGCCGCAACATGGAGTTCTCGCTGAACTTCGGGGGTCCCGGTTGGGTTTGGGGAGGGGAGTGGGTGCCCAACGAGGACCGCTGCCAGAACCTGCTGGCCAGTTCGCTGGACCTTGGCGGAGGCCGGATGTTCGCCGGGGACCTTCCTACCGACGCCCGGCTGAACCCGCGCGACCTGCCCCGCTCCCGCCCCAAGATCCTGCTCGAAGACCGCCTGGTGGCTGTGGTCGCCGCCAGGATCGCCGGCGACAGGCTGCGCGAATCCTCCCTGGTGGATCTCACCGCGCGCGTCCGGGGCCGGCGCCTCGCCTGGCGAGTTCCCCCGGGCCAGTGGCGGTTGATGGCCTTCTGGCTGACCGACTGCAACCAGTGGCCGGTCCTCGATCACTTGAGCAAGGCCGCCATGGAGCGCTACTGCGACTATGTGGGCGGCAAGTTCCGCACCGCCTTCGGCGAAGAGCTTGGCAAAACCGTGGAGTCGCTGTTCAGCGACAGCTTTGAAGTGCCCATTTTTCGCAACGGCATTTACTGGAATGCCGCGCTGCTGGCGGAGTTCAAGAGGCGCAAGGGCTACGAGCTGGCACGCTATCTTCCGGCGCTGTGGTGGGAAGTGGACGAGGTCTCCCCAAAGATCCGCTACGACGTGAACGAATTCCTCCACCGGGTGGGGCTGGAGGCCTTCTTCGGGACGTTCCTGGGCTGGTGCGAGCGCCACGGCGTTCGCGGGCGCATCCAGCCTTACGGCTTCACCACCGACATCCTGCAAGGGGCGGGGATGGCGCATGTGCCCGAGATGGAGATCACCGCCGGTGAGAAAGACGCCGTGCCCTGGTTCGACACGCGCATCGGTCCGCGGGCCTATGTCGCCTCGGGCGCGCACCTGTATGGGCGCAACGTGGTCGGCGTCGAGGCCTACACC
>CAYVGN010000280.1:0-679 GCA_964451215.1 uncultured Acidobacteriota bacterium | reverse complement strand
CCGGCCGGGAGACGCTGGAGGAGCTGAAGATCACGAGCGACATGTTCCTGCGCTCGGGCGCCAACAAGTTTTACAACGCCGGCTATACCGGCACCCCGGAACGCGAGTTTGTCCCCTCGCGGCGCTTCGGTTCGGAGATTGTGATCAGCCACGTGAATGTCTGGTGGCCGTACCACCGGCTGCTGGCCGACTACGTGGCCCGCTGCTCGGCCGTGCTCCGCTACGGGCGCCCCCTAGCCGACATCGCCCTTTATTCCCCCCTGGCCAACCAGTGGACACTGGACGTGCTGAACGCGCGCCGCTGGACGCGGGACTTCGACTGGGGCGACCTGGGCAGGCTGATTCTCGCCAACGGCTACGACTTCGATCTGCTGAACGACGACGTGCTCCAGCACCGCGCCCAGGTTTCCGGCGGCGCCATCCGGGTGGGCGATCTTGCCTACAGAATTCTCATCCTCCCCAACATCCATGCGCTGCCGCTGGAGAGCATGAGGCGAGTGCGGGAGTACACCTGGAACGGCGGCGTGGTGATCGCGCTCGAGCAGATCCCCGGCGCGTCCACCGGGTTCGCCGATTACCGGCGGCGCGACGCCGAGGTTCGCGCCATCGCCGCCGAGATGTTTAGCACGCCCGCCGGACCCGACGATACCGGCGCCCATCGCTACGGGAAGGGCGACAC
>CAYVGN010000279.1:0-4886 GCA_964451215.1 uncultured Acidobacteriota bacterium | reverse complement strand
CGGGACTAAAGCCCGGCCCTACACCTCCTGGCTCCTTAGGCTCTAGGCTCTAGGCTCTAGGGCCTTAGGCTCTAGGCTGGACGACCGGGACTAAAGCCCGGCCCTACACCTCCTGGCTCCTTAGGCTCTAGGCTCTAGGCTCTAGGGCCTTAGGCTCTAGGCTGGACGACCGGGACTAAAGCCCGGCCCTACACCTCCTGGCTCCTTAGGCTCTAGGCTCTAGGCTCTAGGGCCTTAGGCTCTAGGCTGGACGACCGGGACTAAAGCCCGGCCCTACACCTCCTGGCTCCTTAGGCTCTAGGCTCTAGGCCTTAGGCTCTAGGCTGGACGACCGGGACTAAAGGCTGGACGGCCGGGACTAAAGCCCGGCCCTACACCTCCTGGCTCCTGACTCCTGGCTCCTTAGGCTTTAGGCTTTAGGCTCTAGGCTCTGGTTCCTTGGACAGGCAGACTGCCAACTGCCGACCGCGTACCCAGAGAAAGACATGGTGTATAGTCAGGCCCACGTTTGGAGGGAACCATGCCGGCAATCCTGATGCTGTTGCTGATTCTCTCAGCGCTTCCAGCCGGGGCGGCCGAGCGGGCGCTGTGGACGATCGGTATCGAGAACGGCTCGTCGCGCGAGTTCGGCAGGCAAGTGAATTTCGCCGACCCGCGCGACGAGGTGGTATTCCGGGTCGGGGTGAGCCGCGACCCGGCGGACTGGCCCGCCTCCCATCCCGGGTCCAGCAACGCCGGCGCCGGCGCTCGCCCTCATACTTACACCATCGTCTTTAACCTGGAAGATCGGCCGGCTGCCGGCTACGCGCTGGTCGCCGGGTTTATTTTCAAGCGCCCGCGCTTTCCTTCGCTCGTCGTGGACGTGAATGGACACAAGGGGCGGTTCTATTTCCAGCCCCGTCTGACCTTGTACATCGGAGATGACGACGGGAACTATCTCCCCAACTATGCGGCCCAGAAGCTGGAAGTCCCGTTCCCCGGTGGCTGGCTGAAGCCGGGGGAGAACCGCCTGGCCCTGACTTGCCTGGATGACGACAGCGCGGCTGACCGGCCCGGCAACTCCGCTGTCTCTTACGACTTCCTGCGGCTGGAGCCAGGGCCGGCGCCGGCGCCCCGGCTGGAGGCGCGCCTGGAGCCCACCATCTTCTACCCCCGGCGCCTGGAGGGTCTCGCGGAGATTGCGCAACTGACAGTGTCCTGCGACCGGCGCGCCACCGGCACCGCCACCATCCGCCTGGCGGCAAGCACGCTCACCCAGCAGCTCTCTTCCCCCTATGATTTCGGCGAGCAACGCTATGACCTGCTCATTCCCGAACTGCCGGGCAAGACTGCCGCCGAGATCGTGCTGGCCACCACCGCCGGCACGCGCACCATCCGCACCGAGATTGAGCCGGGGCGTAAGTGGAAGATTTACCTGGCGCCCAACATGCACCTGGACATCGGCTACACCGATTACCAGGCCAAGGTGGCAGAACTGCAGGCCCGCAACACGGACGTGCTCATCGAGCTGCTGGCCAAGAACCCCGAATACCGCTACAACCTCGACAATTCCTGGATCATCGAGCAGTTCCTGGCCGCGCGCTCCGAGGCGCAGCAAGAGGCTTTCTTCGAGCTGGCGCGCCGCGGGCAGTTCGGTGTGAACGCCTGGTACTTGAACCTGCTCACGGCCGCCGCTTCCCCGGAAGAGCTGATTCGCTCGGCCTTTTACAGTTACGCCCTGCACAAGAAGCACGGGGTCTTCTACGATTTCGCCAACCTGACCGACGTGCCCTCGGCGAGCTGGTCGCTGGCGTCGTTCCTCAGTGCCGCCGGGATCAAGTACTTCGCCCACGGCAGCAACCAGGACCGGGGCCCGATCCTGATTTACGGGGGGCTGCACCAGCGTGGCCCCTACTACTGGGAGGGGCCGGACGGCAAGCGGGTGCTGACCTGGTACTCGCGGCATTACCACCAGGTGGCGGCGCTGCTGGGCCTGCCGCCCAGCCTGCGCGCCGTCCGCGACAGCATCCCCATCTGGCTGCAGTCGTTCACCCGGCCGGACTACGCCCCCGACGCGGTGCTGATCTACGGCACGCAGGTGGAGAACCAGTCGGTCACCAACGAGGCCGACCTGCCGCGGGAGTGGAACGGCACCTGGGCCTGGCCGCAGTTGATCCCTTGCCGCATGGACGAGTTCTTCGCGTACGTGGAGAGAGACTTCGGCCGGCAACTGCCGGTGGTGCGCGGCGACGGCGGCGGCTACTGGGAAGACGGCCTGGGAACGATGGCCACCGCCACCGCCCTGGCCCGGCGCACGCAGCAGCGCATCCTGGCCGCCGAGACACTCACCGGGCTGATGGCGGCGATCAACCCGGGCCTGGCCCCGCCGCTGGACGAGCTGCGCCGCGCCTGGGACCAGTTGCTGCTGTTCACCGAGCACACCATCACCGCGGCCGGCGCCACCTCGCAACCCGACGCCGAGCAGAGCCGCCGGCAGACGGCGGTGAAGGTGAGCCGGCCGTCGCTGGCCGCCTGGCTGGTGGACTCGTCGCTGTTGCGCGGGTTGAGCCAGTTGGGCGCGCTGGTGGATGCTCCCGCGCGGACCCTGCTGGTTTTCAACCCCCTGAGCTGGACGCGCGGCGGGCTAGTGGAAGTGGACTTGGACCCGGGTCAGGGCTTGCGCGACCAGGCCACCAGGCAGGACGTTCCTTACGAGGTGATCTACGAGAAGGACGGCTACCAGCGGGTCCGCTTCTACGCGGAGCGGGTGCCGGCCGTGGGCTACAAGCTCTACGCGCTGCTGCCGGCCGCTGGCTCCCGCAGCCCCGAGAAGCGCGCCTGCGGCTCCAGTTCCAGCGGGCAGCCATGCGTGGTGGAGAACGCCTTTTACCGCCTGACCCTGGACCCGCGCCGGGCCGCCGTCACCAGCCTGTGGGACAAGCAGCTCCAGGTGGAACTGGTAGACAGCCGGGCGGCCTTGGCCCTGAACCAGTTCCTCTACGTCAGCGGCGGCGGTAGCGCTGAAGGGCGCGGTCGCGGTCCGGAAGCCACGCAGATCGTCCATTTCAACCAGTCGCTGCCCTACGCCCGCCTGGAGGGCACAGGGGCCACCGGGCAAGGGGAGCCGCAGTTGTGGATCACGCCCTACGGCCAGCGGCTGCGCCTGGCCGCCACCGGCCCCCATACCCCGCGCCTCGAAACCGAGATCGTTCTCTACGACACCGAGAAGCGCATTGATTTCGTCAACCGGTTCCACAAGCAATACGTGCTGGCCAAGGAGGCGGTCTACTTTGCCTTCCCCCTGGCCGTGGCCGCCCCGGTGTTCCGGTACGAGATCCAGAACGGCTGGGTGAATCCCGCGCAAGATCAGCTCCCGGGCGCTTCAAGCGAATGGTTTGCCGTGCAAAATTGGGTGAACGTCAGCAACGGCTCCCTCTCGGTGACGTTCTCTACTCCTGACGCGCCGCTGGTGACGCTGGGCGACATCAATCGGGGCCGCTGGCCGAGGTCGTTTGCCCCGGCCGCCGCGGCCATCTATTCCTATGCGCTGAACAACTACTGGCACACCAACACGCCGGCGGGGCAGGGCGGCGAGTTCGAGTTCCGCTACAGCCTAACCAGCGCGCGAGCCTTCGATGGCGCGGCCGCGGCCCGCTTCGGCCGGGGGACGAGCATGCCGCTGGAGCCGAATCTCATCACCGCCGCCGACCGCTCGGCCTTGGCGCGCGGCGCGCTGACAGCGCCCAGCGCCTCGCTGCTGGAAGTGGAGGCCCCGGCGGTGGTGCTGGTCACCTGGAAGCGGGCCGAGGACGGCGACGGCTACATGGCCCGCCTGCAGGAAACCGCCGGCGCGAAAAGCGCGGGGCGGCTGCGCCTGCCGCGGGTCGAAGTCCGCCGGGCGTTTCGCGCCAACGCGGTGGAAGAGAACGGCGAGGCGCTGGCCGTCTCCGCCCACGAGGTGCCCTTCTCGATCGGACCCTTCGAGGTCCTGACACTGCGGATCGTTACGACCCGTTAGGCGTTTGGCACGCTTGTGCCGGGTCCCACAAGTCCTGCGCCGCAGTCGGTGGCCGAAATCGGCTCCTGATGCGACTTTCGTGGCCGTCGGGGCGGGCTGGAACTAATGGGACACGGCACTTGTGCCCGATCCTGGACCTGAGCTCTTGGACTTGGCAGTTCAGCGACGCGGCTTTGCTCTGCTGCTTCTGTTGCTGGCCGGCGGACTGGCCTTGACTTGCGGGCTGGCCTACGCGCGTTTTCGGGCCGGCCGGCCCGCCTTGCGCGACTTTGTCTCGTTCTACGCGGGAGGGCGGCTCCTTGCCAAGGGCGACCACGCTCTGTACGAGCTAGGCGCGCAGCGACGGGAGCAGGCGCGGCTGGCGCCCGGCTCGCCTTTCCTGCCGTACCTGCGCCCGCCGCTGGCGGCGGCGTTGCTGGCGCCCTTCTCGCTGATGCCGCTCGAGGCCGCGGCCTTGCTGTGGCTGGCACTGAATGCCGCTGCGGCCCTGCTGCTCGGCTCCTGGTGTGCGCGGCGCCTCCACCAGCCTTTGCTGCTCTTCTTATTGGCTCTGTTCGTGCCGCTCCTGGTGGCGCTGAATGTGGGCCAGGACACGCCACTGGTGGTGCTGGTGCTGGTGTTCTGGCTTGTTCTGCTGGAAGAAGGGCGCGGAACGGCGGCGGGCCTGGTGCTGGCGCTGCTCTGGACCAAGCCCCAGTGGCTGCCGCCGCTCTTGCTGCTGCTGGCGGCGCGGCGGCAGGGACGCGCGCTGGGCGCTTTTGCCGCTGCCTCCGCGCTCATCTGGGCGGTTTTCTCACCACTCCCCTACCTGCGTTTCCTCCAGCAGATGGAGGCCTACCCGGGCGTGCCGGCTTGCGTTCCCTGCATGCCCAACCTGCGGGCCTTGCTC
>CAYVGN010000278.1:0-4901 GCA_964451215.1 uncultured Acidobacteriota bacterium | reverse complement strand
GTCTCGTGGGCTCGGAGATGTGTATAAGAGACAGCCATTGCTCCTGCGTCACCACCTGGCGCATCCGCACCATCATCATGGTGGTGGCTTTGGCCAGGCGGCTGCGCGCTTCCAGCAGCGCCTCCACCGCGCGCTCGGCCTGGGCCAGGTCCACTTGCGCTCGATCCAGCAGCACCCGCAGGTCGCCTTCCTTCTTTTCCAGGTCGGCCCGCAGGTCCACCAGGTTGTGGCGGTTGTCCTCGAAGATCTCCCGGAACTGGCGCATCTGCGCTTCCGAGAGACCCGCTTCCTTCATCAAGATCGTCAGGCCCATGGGGCCGAAGGTGAAGGGGAAACCGCCGCCCGCCTGGCGCGCGGGCGCCTGTTGCTCGGAAGCCGGCAACGCCAGGCAAAGGCAAAGCAGCATGCTGCCTAAAAAGAGGACTATCCGATTCATGGGCGTTTGGTCTCCTTGCCGGCTGTTCCGGCCGGATCGGGCAGAAGAATCGCTATGGGCGCAAGCGCCCGGGGCTCGACGCAGTTGACCGAGAGCGAGATCTCGTGGAGGAGCTTTTCGTCCTCCGCCCGCAACGGGGCCGATGGCAGGGCGTGGGGCGCAGGGGGCGCGCTAACGACCAGCAGCGCCAGGGCCAGCAAGGTTGCCAGGGCCAGGGCAGCAGGGAGTCGCGAGTAGCCGGCGGCCACCGACGCCGCCGTCTGCGCGGCCTCCAGGATCGCAAGCCGCTGCCGCTGCCAGAACGCCTCCGGCAACTGCTCCTCGGCACCCGCCGGGGCGCGCAAACGCTGCTCGCTCAGCGCCCGGACCGCGCTTTCGCAAGCCGCGCAGGCGGCCAGGTGTTCGGCCTCCGCGCCCGCAGGCACGCCGTAGGCGGCCCGCAGCAGCCCCTCCTCATTGAGATGCGGTGGACCGAGCGCCCAGCTCGTCACGGCGAGTGCCGGGCGCGGGCTGTGATCCTGTCCCATAGTAAAAATCCCTCAGTTCCCGCCGAAGGCTCCCCAGCGCGCGCGCCAGGTGCGCTTTCACCGTTCCGGTGTTCAGCGAGAGCTGTTCGGCGATCTCCTCCAGCGAGAGGCCCTCGTAGTGGCGCAGGACAAAGACCGCACGCTGGCGCGGCGACAGGCGATCGAGAGCGCGCGCCAGTTTTCCGGCCAGTTCGCGGTCCAGCAGTTGGCGCTCGGGGGAGCGCAGGGGCGATGGGGCTGCGGCGACTTCAGAGCTCTCCAGGCCCAGCCGGCGGCGCCACCACCGCCACTTGCGGCTGCGCAAGCGGTCCAGGCAAAGGTTCAGCACCAGGCGGCCGAGCCAGCGCTGTTGCGCGGCAGCGTCGGCCGGACAGCGTGGCAGGGCGCCGAAGGCCCGCAGGAAACAGTCCTGCGTAGCGCTGGCTGCCTCCTCGGGGTCGCCCAGCAGGCGCAGGGCCAGACCAAAGACGCGCCTCTGGTGCGCCGCCACGAAATCAGCAAACGCGGCGGCCTCTCTCGCCCCGAGCCCCTCCCGCGCCTCCAGCAGCGGCTTCCGGTCGCCGACACGCTGCCGCCGGACCGCTTCCGCGTCCAGGTGGCGGCCCAGAACCGTCGCTACGTCCGAGGCCATCGCTCCCAATCATCCACCTAAAACGTGGTCCGAGGGCAAAAGGTTTACACGAGCGCCCAGGCATTTTTTTTTCCGTCCGGCTATGTTTGAATAGGGGACCAGTGGCAGAGGGAGGGGGCAGACGGGAGGCACACCATGAAATACGCCAGGCTCGTCCTTTTCTTGCTCGCCCTGGTGCCTCTGTGGGCACAGCAGGACATGGGCGTGGTGACCGGACTGGTGACGGATCCTACCGGGGCCGCGGTTCCCGGGGCGAAAGTAACGGTCCTTAACCGGGAGACCAATGAGACGCGCTCGACGGAAACCAGCGAGGCTGGCGCCTATACCGTGGGCCCGTTGCGGGTGGGCACCTACCAGATCACCGTGGAGAAAGCCGGCTTTCGCAAGGCCCTTTGGGACCGAATCGAAGTCCACGCCCAGGACCGGGTGCGGGCCGACTTCCGGCTGGAAGTCGGGCAGGTGGCCGAGCAGGTGACGGTCACCACCGAAGCCCCTTTGTTGCAGGCCGAGACTTCTGCGCTGGCGCACGTCGTGGGCCAGCGCGAGATCCGGGAACTGCCCCTGAACGGCCGCAATTTCCAGCAACTGGCCTGGCTGACTGCGGGAGTGTTCCCGGCCACGCGCAGCCGCGACCGCGAAAGTGGCTTCAACGCCCACGGCCAGCCCATGACCCAGAACAGCTTCATCGTGGACGGCATTGACAACAACAACAACGTCATGGGCATGCAGGATCGGAAGATGCAGGTGGTGGTCCCCTCGCTCGACGCCGTGGCCGAGTTCAAGGTGGAGACCAGTAACTACTCGGCCGAGTTCGGCCGCAACTCGGGCGCGGTGATGATTGTCAGCGTCAAGTCGGGGACCAACCAGTTCCGCGGCAGCGCATATGAGTACGTCCGCAACGATGTGTTCGACGCCCGGGACATGTTCAACTACGTAGACCGAACCGGAGACGGCAAGGCCGACCCCGAGGTGTTGCGGCAGAACCAGTTCGGAGGCGCCTTCGGGGGACCGATCCTGCGCAACCGGACGTTCTTTTTTGCCGGTTGGGAAGGCCGGCGGGAGCGGCGGGCCCAGTCGGACCTGGCCACGGTGCCGACCGAAGCCGAGCGCAGCGGCCAGTTCGACCCGCGCCTGCGGGTCATCCGCGATCCGCTCACCGGCCAGCCCTTTCCCGGCAACCAGGTTCCGCGGGAGCGGTTCGACCCGACGGCGGCCAAGATGCTGGAGCTGTGGCCGCTGCCCAACTTTGCCGGCTCCGGCACGCGCGCCAACTTCATCCGCAACCCGGCCTGGAACACCACCCGCGACCAGATCGACACCCGTGTTGATCACAACCTCTCGGAAAACGACAAGATGTTTGCCCGGGTCAGCCTGTCGCGCTCCGACAACCTGCGCGACTCGGTTTTTGAGCCGCCGGCGCGCGGCGGCCAGAACAACGACCGCGCCTTTGACGACAACGACGCGCGCAGCGTCGCCTTTTCCTACACCCGCATCTTCACCCCCACGCTGCTGAACGAGTTCCGCTACGGCTTCATCCGCCAGAAGGTGGACAAGCGGGAACTGTCGAAGGAACTGCTGAGCGAGTTGACGGCCCGTTACGGAATCAAGGGTATCCCAGGCAGCGACCGGCTCTTCGGCCTGCCCCAGTTTAGCTTCAGCGGGGGCGTGGGCTACCAGGGCCTGGGCGAGCCCGGTTCGATGCCCAACTTCAAGATCCACCAGGTGCACCAGTACCTGGACAACGTGTCGTGGAACCGCGGCAGCCACAACTTCAAGTTCGGCGCCGACCTGCGCTGGAACCGCTCGGACATCTTCGGCGGCAACAGCTCCCACGGCAACTTCACCTTCGACGGCCAGTTCAGCGGCATCAGCTTGGCCGACTTCCTGCTGGGCTGGCCCGGCAGCGTCGGCCTCAGCAGCACGCTGCTGGGAGCCATGCGCTTCCGCAACTTCATGTTCTATGCCCTGGACGACTGGAAGGTGACGCCGCGGCTGACGCTGAACCTGGGCCTGCGCTACGAGCTGACCAGCCCCTGGTTCGACAAGCACGACCAGATGAACAAGCTGGTGATTGACCCTGGGCCCGAGTTCAATACCATCCGCAAGGCCGGCTGGTGCGGGCGCTCCTGGTCCTGCCGGGGCCTGGTGAACACCGACACCAACAACTGGGCGCCGCGCCTGGGCTTTGCTTACCGATGGCGGCGCACGGTGATCCGCGGCGGCGCCGGCGCCTTCTACGCCGGGCAGGGCTCGCTGGGCGCCGACGGCCGCATGGTCAACAACTTCCCCTTCAACCGCAACGTCACCGCCCAATCCACCCCCGGCCAGCCCGCGCTCCAACTGAGCGCCGGGTTGCCTGCTGACTTCCTCGGCAGCACCACCACGCCGGCGGACAATTCCAGCTGGATCGTCTGGGAGACCAGTTTCCCGGCGCCGGCCATCTACCAGTGGAACCTGGCGGTGCAGCAGGAGCTGTTCGGCAATCTCTCCCTGACCGCCGCCTATGTCGGCTCATCCTCGAATTACCTGATGGACGCATACAACTGGAATGGCTCGCCGCCGGGTCCGCCAGCCACCGAGCGGCAGCGGCGGCGCGTTCCTCAGTGGAACAACATCGCCCTCAGGACCCCCTACGGGCACTCTAGCTACCAGGGCCTGGATGTGCAACTGGAGCGGCGCTTTGCGCAGGGGCTTTCCTTCTCCGGCGCCTACACCTGGAGCCACTCGCTCGACAACATCCCCGAGCAGTTCGGCTCCGGCGGCGGCCAGCAGCAGGACTTCCGCAACTGGAATCAGTCCCGCGGCAACTCCAACTTCGATTACCGCCACCGCACGGTGGCGGCAGCCGTCTACGAACTGCCCGTGGGCCGCGGGCGGAGGTGGCTGAACCGGGGAGGGGTGTTGAATCAGCTTCTGGGCGGCTGGCAGCTTTCCGGCCTGGTCTCGGCCCAGACCGGACATTACTTCACCATTACCGTGCCTAACGCCCGCACGCGGCTGGGCGCCACCGGCGTCGGCGACTGGTGGCCGGACCGCATCCGCAGCGGCCGGCTGGAGACGCGCACCGCCGACAACTGGTTCGACACCTCGGCCTTCGTCCTGCCCCGGAATCCCGACGGCACCTGGCGCTTCGGCAACGCCGGCCGGGCCATCCTGAACGGCGACGGCATGTTCAACCTGGACGTCGGCCTGATGAAGAGCTTCCCCATTACCGAGCGCTTCGGGCTCCAGTTCCGCTGGGAGACCTTCAACCTGACCAACACCCCGACCCTCTCCGATCCGGCTACCAACATCGAGAGCCCAGACT
>CAYVGN010000277.1:0-4913 GCA_964451215.1 uncultured Acidobacteriota bacterium | reverse complement strand
ACTACGCGCACAGAGGGATAGAGGGCGTCATGGGGTAGAAATCAGGCGGTCACGGTACTAGTTCGGCTTCTTCTCCTCGGGTGTTGACGGCTTTTGCCCCCCTGTTGGGGTAGAAGGCGCAGGCTCCGTGCCCGTGCCCTTCTCGCCGCCAATAATCTGGAACAGCGCGGAAATAGAGGCCTTGGAGAAGTCCACCATCTGCGACAGCGACATTTTGGCGATATCTTCGGAATCGGCCGCCAAGTTGATCAGGGCGCACTTGTCGGTCTCGAAGAATACCTGGATGCCCCGGTCCATGATCTTGACTGAGGAAACCTTGGTGGTGGCGCCGGGCTTCAGCAAGACGCCGCCAGTCTGCATGGCCAGCTTGTACAACGCCTCCTGAACCTTGCCTTTCTCGACGAAGATGGAGTCGGCGGCCGGGATACTCCTCTTGGCCTTGTATTCGAACTTCGCCAGCTCCTTTAACAACTCGCTTTCGCGTTCCTTGGTTGGCGTAGGAGCCGGCGCTTTCTGCTCCGTCGGTGGCGCTTTCTGCGCCGTCGGTGGCGCTTTCTGCGCCGTCAGTGGCAGGGCCAGCAGCAAGATCAAGGAGATAGCAGTCAAGAACCTCATGACTCACCTTCCGCACCTTCTTTGCTTGCACGTTCCATGCCGCTGCCGGGCGGCCGCCGCCCCGCCACGGCGGGGTCGGCGTTCGCCCTGTGGCCGATTGCGCCCCTTTGCTCAGCGTGGTAGCGTCCTGGGGGTGACCCTGACTCGCCGGGGGGTTTGTCTGCTGGCGGCAGCCGCTTTCCACACGCTGCCCGGCTTCGGCGCGCACGCGCAGGCAGGCGGCGGGCGCGAGCCCCACAGCTACTACGGCGGGTTCCGCCTGGCGCTTCAGTCCGCTTGCTTCGGCAGGCTCTCGCTCGACCAGGCCATTGGCGCCATCGTCGGCCTGGGAATCAAGTACTGTGAGTTCTCCCCGGTCCACGCCGATCTGGCTTCGATTGAGACGGCCGCGCTGCGCGAAATCCGGCGCCAGTTCCTGGACGCCGGCCTGAGCGTGCACACCTACGGCGTGGCCAGGTTCGCAAAGAGCGACGGGCGCCGGCTCCAGAAGGCTTTTCGCCGGGCACAGGAGTTCGGCTTCACTACCCTGCTGCTGGAAGCCGATCCCAGCTTGCTCAAGGAGCTAGACCGGTTGGCCCAACGCTGCCGGGTCAATGCCGCCATCCACAACGCCTACCGCGACGGGCGCGGAGACAGCCCGGACGCCATCTGGGAACGGATCAAAGAGCGCTCCCCGCGCTGCGGCCTGGCCCTGGATACGGCCAACTTCTTGTCTGCGGGATATGACCCCGTGGCTGCCATCGGCAAGTTCCAAGGCCGGATTCTGACGGTTCGCCTCGGCGATGTCGCCCAGCCCGGGGTCCGCTGCGCCCTGGGACGCGGCAAGGCGGACGTGGCCGCCATCCTGAAGGCTCTGCGGGAACAGGACTACGACGGCATTCTCGCGCTGGACGTCGAGGCAGCCGAAAACGCCGACGAAGCCGTCTCCGCCTCGCTCGCCTGCCTGAAGAAGCTGACCGGCGGCCGCTACAAGCTATTGCAAAACCTCTTTGGAGCGCCGTCAGGGCACGACTTCAGTCGTGCCAAAAGGAGGACAGAGGGGATGGGCTTTAGCACCTGAGGTGCGTCATTGGCCCTCAGCGGCTGAAGCCGCGGTCTTTGAGCCGTCGGTTCGGCACGGTCAAGACCGTGCCCTGACAACACCTTAAAAAGGGTTTTGCAACGGCTTCTAGCCACTCGCCCCCGGGGTCCTGAACTTTGAACTTTGCGCCTTGAACTTTGAACTCTAAACTTCAAGGACCGGAGGGTGGCGATGGCGAAGAGAATCCTTCTCAGCGGTGTTCTTGGCGGCCTGGTCCTGTTTGCCTGGGGCGCATTCTCGCACATGGTCCTTCCCCTGGGCCAGGTGGGGATCAAGGAGATCGCGAACGAGGGGCCGGTTCTGGCGGCAATGCGCGACGCGATCCGCGAACCTGGCTTTTACCTCTTCCCGGGGATGGGGCAGACACCCAACATGAGCGCCGAACAGAAGCAGGCGGCGATGAAGGCCTGGGAACAGAAGTACCTGGCCGGACCCTGGGGCATCCTCATCTACCATCCCCGAGGTTCGCTGCCGATGTCGCCGCGGCAGTTGCTCACCGAGCTGGGCGCCGACGTCCTGGCGGTGTTGATCGCCGCCTTCCTTGTCTCCCGGGCGCTGGGCGGTCTTCCGGGCTTCTTCGCGCGGGTGCTGTTCGTGGCGCTGCTCGGCCTGTTGGCCACCGTGGCCAAGGACATTTCCTACTGGAACTGGTACGGCTTTCCCGGCTACTACACCCTGGCAGCGCTGGCCGACGAGGTGGTCGGCTTCGGCCTGGCCGGCCTGGTTTTGGCCGCCGTGGTCAAAGCGCCCGAGGCACAAGCGCGGGCCTGAAGCCTACAGCCTAAAGCCTATAGCCTAAAGCCTAGAGCCTAAAGCCTATGAAAATCACTGACATCAAGACCTATATCGCGGGCAATCCCTGGAAGAACTGGCTGTTCGCCCGGGTGGAGACTGATGAGGGAATCCACGGCTGCGGCGAAGGGACCCTGAACGCCTTCGCCCGAACGGTGGAAACGGCTATCCACGAGTTAAAGCCGTTGGTGATGGGCCTGGATCCGTTTCAGATTGAGGTGCTGATCCAGCGCATGGTGCGCGACGTTTACTCCGAGGGCGGGCAGATTCACATGGCGGCCGTGGCGGCGGTGGAAGTAGCCTGCTGGGACATCATGGGGAAGGCCACCGGGCAGCCGGTGTACAAGCTGCTGGGCGGGCGCTGCCACAGCCGGCTGCGGGCCTACGCCAACGGTTGGTACCGCGGCCCCCGCACCCCGGAGAGCTTTGCCGAGAAGGCGGGCGGAGTGGTGCGCCGGGGCTACACGGCGCTGAAGTTTGATCCCTTCGGCGACAACTGGCGCTCGCTCAACCGCTATGAGCTCCGGCTTTCGCTGGACATCATCGCTGCGGTGCGCGGCGCGGTGGGGCCGCAGGTGGACGTGCTGGTGGAAGGGCACCAGCGCTTCTCCGGCTCCACGGCGCTCGATGTGGCGCACGAGATGGCGCCCTGCCGCCCTACCTGGTTTGAGGAACCTGTGCCGCACAAGAACATCTCGGCCCTGGTCGAGGTCGCCCGGCACTCGCCGGTGCCCATCGCCACCGGCGAGAGCTTCTCCTCCAAGCAGGAGTTCGCCGAATTGCTGAAGCACAACGTGGTGCACGTCCTGCAGCCCGAGCCGGTGGCTCTTGGCGGTCTGTTCACTGCCCGCAAGGTCGCCGACATGGTGGACGCGCACTACGGCGTCGTGGCCCCGCACAGCGCGCAGGGGCCGCTGTGCTCGCTGGCCTGCGCGCACCTGAACACCGCCACCCCCAACTTCTTCCTTCACGAGATTTTCGACGAGTTCAACGAGCCCTGGGAACGGGAGATCCTGGACCACCCCGTGGAGGTGAAGAACGGCTACATCGAGGTTCCCGAGCGGCCGGGCCTGGGCGCAGAGCTGAACCTGGAGGAAATCGGCAAGCACCCTTACCGCCAGGACAACTTCCTGCCCTTGTTCCGGTCCGGGTGGGAGAGGCGCGGCGCGGCCAAGGACGCGGCCGGATAAAGGCCCCGGGAGCGGATCGCGGAAAGCGGAGAACGCGCTTGCCCCGATCCGTCTGTCACGTGATTCGGGTGCGCCTGCCGAGGCCCGTAGCTTGCGGTGGCGGGTGGCGGTCAGCCCGGCCAAAGGGTCAGGCAAGCTACGGGCCGAGGCGTCGAATGGGCAATCAGCCCAATTGATGGCCGCAGCTCGCAGGTCCGGCCCCGGTAGCGCAGCTTCCAGCCTGCAGATCATCGAGAGCCCGCCCATGCAGGCAATCCCGCAGCGCGGGATACGCTCCCAGGAACTGCAGAAAGTTATTGACGGATCGGGGCTTGCATTGCTCATTGCCGATTCCCCGCCAGCCGACTATCATCACGGATGCTATTCTCGCGAGGAGTGTAATGGCCATGAAACCCAGAGTCGTGCTGGTTGTTCTTGCGCTGTGCCTGGCGGCGGCATGGCTGGCCGCCGACGTCAAGTACACCATGGAGATGCAGGCGGCGGCCGGCATGCCGGCGTTCCGCACCACCGTATACGTGAAGGGGCAGCAAGAGCGGCGAGACATGGACCTGATGGGCATGGGGGAGATCTCCACCATCACCCACTGCGACCGCAAGCAGACCCTCACCGTCAACTGGAAGTGCAAGCTCTACCACCTGTCGCCCATGGAGGAGGAAAGCGGCCAGGCCATACCGGCGCTGGCCGGGCCGGCGCAGCGCCCAGAACCTGCCCGCAAGGGTGGGCTGGTGGTGATGGAAGGCGAAGTGCGCGAGACCGGCGAGCGCCAGACCATGTTCGGACTTCCCGCCCGCCACGTCCTGATGAAGATGAAGATGGACGCCAAGGAGGGGTCGTGCAATCCCGGCCAGATGCAGATGGAGAATGACATGTGGCTGGTGAACGTGCCGGCTCAGGCCGAGTGCCGCACCCGCTCCCTGGCCGAGCCCCCGCAGATGCCCACGGCCGCCGGCGGTTGCCGCGACAAATACGAGATGAAGTTCCGCGGCGGCGGGGCCATGCCCCAGGGCCTGCCGGTCAAGACCACCATCACCACCATCATGCCCAACGGGCAGCGCCACAGCATGACCACCGAGATCAAGGAGCTTTCCACTGCCGCCCTGGACGCCTCCTTGTTCGCGCCTCCCGCCGGGTTCAAGCAGGCCGGCTCGGCGCAGGAAATCTATACCTGTGGCATGGGCATCGCCGGCATGGCAGGGGCCATGCGCGCGGCCGCGCAGGCCGCCGAGCAGCAGGCC
>CAYVGN010000276.1:0-4916 GCA_964451215.1 uncultured Acidobacteriota bacterium | reverse complement strand
AGTCCGGGCCGTGTCACTTCAGATACTCGCTGACATTGGCCGCGGTAATCAGCGCCGTCCCCGTGTCCAGGCGTGGCTCGAGCGGCAGGCCGCGCAAGGCGCGGGCGGCCGCCTCAACGCTCTGGCGGCCCATCTCAAACGGGCGTTGGGCAATGGCCGCGCTGATGCGGCCGGCCTGGATCTGCTTCAGCACCTCGGTAAGGGCATCGAAGGCAACCAGCTCGACTTCTCCCGCGCGGCCACGCGCCGAAAGCGCCTCCAGGGCGCCCAGCGCCATCTGGTCATTGACCGCGAAGACCGCGTCCAGTCGCGGGTTGGAAGTGAGAATATTCTCCATCACGGTCATGGCCAGGACGCGGTCAAAGTTGGCCGGCTGCTCAGCAACAATCTGGATGCCTGGGGCGGCGGCCAGCGCTTCGCGGAAGCCGGCCGCGCGCGATTCGCCCGTTTCCACGCCTGGAACGCCGCCCAACAGGGCCACGCGGCCGCGCCCCTTGAGCCGCCTCACCAGGTACTCGGCAGCCAGCCGGCCCCCCAAACGATTGTCCGTGCCCACATAGCAGAGTTTGCCTGCCCAAGGTGCATCGGTGTCCACCAGGATGACCGGAATGCCGGCGGCGCGCGCTCTCTCCAGCACGGGAACCACCTGGCTGACGCCGGCCGGGGCCACCACCAGGGCCCCCACCTTCCTGGCCACCTGATTCTCCAGCAGCGCCACCTGCTGGTCTATGTCAATTTCCCGCGGCGGCGCCGTGATGGAAACTTCTAATTCGGGATGGGCGCGGGCGGCCGCCTCCACTCCCTTCTGCACCTGGAGCCAGAACTCACTGTCAAGAGCCTTGACCACCACGGCCACCCGCTGCCGGCCCGCCGGCCTGTTGTGCGAGCAGCCAGTTGAGGGCACAAGCCAGCAGGCGAGCACCACTGTCCAGGCGGGCAGCGCCAGAGCCGGTTTCATCTCTCTTTCCGGCTTACCCAACCGTAAGCCGCCATCATGATGTGGAACAGGTCGGTGTTTGAGAGAAAGCCGCGCACGCGTCCGGCACCGGGGCCCTGGGCGGCGACCAGGACCTCTTCACCGGTGTGATCGCCATCCCGGCGCACGTTCTCCAGCCGAATGCTGTCCTGGTCGTCGCCGAATTCGGGGCTCAGCGAAGAGGGAAGCAGGGGTTCGCCCTTGCGGCCGTTGTGGATGCGGAGGTCGTAAGAATGGTCCGCGGTGAAGAGAAGGAGCGTGTCGGCAGGCTTCAGGCGCTCGGCAGTGCTTCGGATGACGCGGTCCAGCTCGAGGGTGCGGTTGAGTCCGGTCAGCAGCTTTTCGGTGTGAAGATCCGCTTCCACCATCAGGAAAAAGCCCCTGGGGTTGCGGGAAAGGGCGAGGATGGCTCGCTGGGTGACGGCGTTGAGATCGAAATCGCCGTCGAAAAGGACCACGGCGCGGCGGGCGGCGGCGGGGATGGCGTCCAGCGACTCATACCACTCCAGGCCCGCTTTGCGCAGCGCGACTCTGAGGTCCAGGCCGGCGGCCTGCGCCGCTTTCCGCACCGCCTCGCGGCCCGCGCCCATGACCACGTCCACGCCGTCGCCGAATTGCGGCTTCACCAGCTGCAAGAAAATCTCGGCTGCCTTCTTGCGGTTGTTGACGTGGGCGTAGCAGGCCGCGGGTGTGGCCGAAAGGACAGAGCTGTTGGAAACCACGCCCGTCGAGAGCCCCCGCTCCTCGGCGTACTCCAGGATGGTCTTCAGCGGCTTGCCGTCTTTGCTGCCGCGCACGGCGGCGTCCGACTGGGCGATCACCCCGTTGTGAGTCTTGTGTCCGGTGACGATTGCGGTCATGCCGGCCGCCGAATCGGTAACCCACCGCGAGGCCGAAGAAGTCTCGGAGAGGGCGATGTGCGGCATGTTTTGCAGGAAGAGCCGCCGCGGCTGCTGATGGGCGTGGATGCTGGCGGCATGCAGCGTGGGGATTCCGCCGGCATCGCCCAGAAAGAGGATAACATTCTTGGCCCTGCGCTCGGCGCCGAACGCCGGCGCCATCAGCAGCAAGAAGAAGGTGAAAAATCGAAACATTACTGATCTCCCTCCGCCATCATTACTCAGAGCACTAAATAGGTGACAGGTGGCCGGGGACAAGGCAAGTGCGATTCGTGTAGGGCAGCACAGCTTGGGTCAGGGCACGGCCCCGCAGAGCCGGGTGCCGCTCAATCGAACCCAAGACGACGGCTTTAGCCGCTGAGGGAATGGTCGTGCTCGCACCCTGCAACCCCAGGGGCTAAAGCCCTCCCCAGCGTGCGTCTCGCTCGGCACGGCTGAAGCCGTGCCCTGACTTGTGCGGCTGCCGTAAGCTCGCCAGCATACCATGATCACCGCGCGAACTGTCCCGCAATCTGCTCCTTTCTATTGCCCTCCACAACGTTCTGCCTGAGCGCAACTCCGGCAATGACCAGACCCTCCTCGACCTCCTCGGTCTTCTGGTCCACGCCTCCGATTCCGTAGCGCACGTTCTTGCTAATGGTGTTCCTCACAATGCGCAGCCGGTTCTCGGTTGTGCCGGCAACCGGCGTGTTGATGATCTCGATACCGTCTTCGCCGTTGCCGGTAAGGATGTTTCGCCTGATGCTGGCACGTGTGTTGCGCTGCAGCCGGATCTCGATGCCGTCGTCGCGGTTGTCCCGGATTTCGTTGTCAATGGCGTTGCAGTCGGTGTCGCCGTCATAATCCAGGCCGTCGTCCCGGTTCTTGATCAGGCGGCACTTGCGCACCACGCCGCGGGTGTCCTCCAGGTCAATGCCGTCCTGGTTGCCGCTCACCAGGCAGCGCTTGATGTGAACGGTGGCAGGCGCTTCGCCCGGCTGCCTGGCCAGTTGAAAGCCTATTCCGTCGTCGCGGTTGTCCACGATTTCGCAGTCCAGGATCAACGCGTCCGTGTTCACATCCACTATGATGCCGTCCTCCCCTCCGGTGACCCGGAAGGACCTCAGAACTGTCTTGCCGCGCATGATGACGACCGGCCTGCTGGCGTCCGCTGCCCGGAGCACCGGCAGACCCTCGCCTACTAAGGCAAGGCCATCGCCAACAATTATGTTCTCGCGGTACTCGCCGGCCCTCACGCGAAGCACATAGCCGGGGCTGGCGGCGGCAAGGGCTTTTGTGATGCTCCTGAATGGGAAGGCCGCGGAGCCGACTTCTATGGCGTACGGGGACGCGGCGTCCACCCACAGCGTCCCCTCCGGTTGCTGGGCAGGATGTCCTGTGCCGTTCCGCTCAAAATGGTTAAGCTCAGGCACTCGTTTCGTCCCGATCCGCTGCTGGGCCGGATGGCTGGTCCCCCACCAGGCCACACCCAGCACCAGGACAGCCAGGCCCATCTTCGCTGTTTGCCCTGCAATCACGGGGAATCTCCTTCTGTGTGAGGTTGCAGACGCTGACCACCGTTCTTAGAGGTCCGGTCGAAGAAGTTCGGGTGACGTGCGCTCTCCCGCCCTGCGGGATCGCGCCTCGGATTTACGGAAGCGCACCGCTTCGGCTGAGGACAGGCGGCTCGGTTCCTCAGCGCCCGAGCTTTGCCAGAATCTGCTTCACCTTTTCAGCGTCCGCGGCACCCGGAAAGTGAAGCAGATAGGATTCCAGCGCCCGGGCCGCACCCTGCGGATCTTGCCTGGTGATGTAGATGGAAGCCAGGGTATTGTAAGCAATGGGGTTAAACGTCGCATCCAGCGCAATGACCTGCTCGAAACATTGCAGGGCCCGCTGCTGGTCGCCGAGCTTGAATGCCGCCACCCCCAACTGGAATTGCGCGTTGACGGAATTGGGCTCGAGCTGGACGGCTTTCTCCAGGTGTTGGGTGGCGGTTTGGTAGTCCTGCTTATTGTTCAGAGCCAGGCCCAGCCCCACGTAAGCCCAGGAGTGATCCGGGCGCAACTTCTGGGCCTGGGTGAAGACCCCGATAGCCCGCTCGTTTTCCTGCTGCGCGGCCAGGATCATGCCCAGCTCGATGTAGCCGATATAGAACTCCGGATACTTCTGGATCAGCTTCTCAAGCGAGCCAGCAGCCTTGCTGAGGTCCCCAGCTTCTTTCTGGCTTCTCGCGGCCCGATAGGCCTTGACGGCCGCCGGATTCTCCCTGCCCAGCAGTTCTTCCAGGGTCGGGGCGCCTGCTGTTGCCGCGAAGGTGATGTTCTGGAAATAGATCGGGATGCGGAGGTCGCCGAAAACTCTGTTCTCCTCCCGATCGGCGGTGCTCTCCTTGATCTCCTCCGTGTCCAGTTGATAGATAGCGGCCGGGTAGCCTTCCAGCAGCGCCTTGAGAATGATGTAGCGCGGGCCGGTAATCTTCAGTTCGTACTGGCCGTGCCGGTCCGGACGTGCGCGGCCCAGCTCCACGCCGAGCCGATCGGTGACGATGATCTCCACGGCCCGGTACTTCTCCTCTGGGAACTGGTTGGTTACCCGGCCTTTGATTTCAACGGCAACGGCGGCCGCCACTGCCCAGACAGCCAGCAGGGCGGCCGCCGTCATGCGGGCGGGGTACACGTCAGAACCTCAGCTTGAGGCCCAATTGAATCACGCGCGGGCCGCCCCGCGTCCGGGTGAGCTCGCCGAAAGACGCTTCGTTGATCGTCCGTCCCGCGGAGTCCGGCTCCCGGAAGGTCACGGTGTTAAAGGCGTTGAAGAACTCCCCGCGCAGCTCCAGCGACATTCGCTCGCGAATCCTGGTGATCTTCGAGACCACCAGGTCAATCCGCCGCTGGTCGGGGCCGATCACCGTGTTGCGGCCGAGGTTGCCGAACTGGGCGCCGGACATCACGTAGGCGCTCCGGTTCAGGTAGGCGCTGACGCGGTCGCTGACCGAGCCTTGGGTGACGAGATCGGCGTGGGTGGCCCCGGGGGCAATGCTCGGCCGGATGGTTCCATTG
>CAYVGN010000275.1:0-4926 GCA_964451215.1 uncultured Acidobacteriota bacterium | reverse complement strand
GTCGAGCACCTGCGTGACCTGGCCAGCGAGGCCCCGGTCATCCGCCTGGTCAACAACCTGATCGCGCGGGCGGTCGAGCGCCGCGCCTCCGACATCCACCTGGAGCCCTTCGAGAAGGAGTTCCGGGTGCGCTACCGCGTTGACGGCGTGCTCTACAACGTGGACGCGCCGCCGCGCGAGTTGCGGGCCGCCGTCGTCTCCCGCGTCAAGCTCATGGCGCGGCTCAACATTGCCGAGCGGCGCCTGCCCCAGGACGGCCGCATCAACCTGCGCACCCTGGGCAGGGAAATTGACCTGCGCGTCTCCACCCTGCCCACCCTCTACGGCGAGAGCGTGGTGCTGCGCCTGCTGGACCGCTCCGCCGGCGACTTCTACGACCTGCGCAACCTGGGCTTCCCGGAGAGGATGCTGGCCCGCATGGAGCACTATACTTCGCAGCCGCACGGCATCCTGCTGGTGACGGGGCCCACCGGCAGCGGCAAGTCCACCACGCTGTACTCGGCCCTGAAGCGGATCAACCTGCCGGACAAGAAGATCATCACCATCGAGGACCCGGTCGAATATCAGATGGACGGGATCAACCAGATTCACGTCAACCCGCAGATCGGGCTGACGTTCGCCGCCGGGCTGCGCCACATCGTGCGGCAGGACCCGGACGTGATCATGGTGGGGGAGGTGCGCGACCTGGAGACGGCCGAGATCGCCATCCGGGCGGCGCTCACCGGCCACCTGGTGTTCTCCACCCTGCACACCAACGACGCCCCCAGCGCCGTCACCCGCCTGACGGACATGGGCGTGGAGCACTACCTGATCGCCTCCTCGCTGATGGCGGTGCTGGCGCAGCGGCTGGTGCGGGTCATCTGCGAAGAGTGCCGGGTGGAGGACCGGGGCCAGTCGGCGGCCCTGGGCCGCACGCTTTACCGTGGGGCCGGCTGCGAGCGCTGCATGAACACCGGCTACCGCGGCCGCCAAGGAATCTTTGAACTGATGGAGGTGAACGACGAGATTCGCCGCCTGGTGGTCGGGAACGCCGACGCCACCGTGCTGGCCGCCGCCGCCCGCGGCCACGGCATGCGCACGCTGAAGGAGGACGGCTGGGACAAGGTCCACACCGGGATCACCACCGTGGACGAGGTGTTGCGCGTGACCCAGGACGTGTAAGGGCGCGGCTGGGGCGCGCCGGCCGTCTGAGCCGCGACCGTCAGGGAGCGGGCAAGACGCGGCGATTGTGCGCTCCCTTACGGTCGCGCCTCGGTTCGTTGCGGCTTGCAGATTAGCGAAGATGCCGGAGTATCACTATCGCGCCGTCACGCTAGCCGGAAAACCGGTCCAGGGCACGCTGGCCCGCGACTCGGAAAAGGTCGTGGCGCGCGAGTTGAACCAGATGGGACTGGTGCCCCTCTACATCGGGACCGAGCGGCAGAAGGCTGCCGTGCGCTTCGACTTCCTCTGGCGGCGTCGGGTGCGCGGGCGCGACCGCCTCTTCTTCATCCAGGAGCTGTCTACGCTGGTGGGCGCCGGCCTGCCGCTGGACCGCGCCCTCTCCATCTGCGCTGAACTGGCCGACCGCGCCTCCCTCCGCGCCGTCATCCAGGACGTGCTGAGGGAGTTGAAGGGGGGCAAGTCGCTGGCCGACAGCCTGCGCACCCACCCGGAAGTGTTCTCGGAGCTGTATGTGAACATGGTGCGGGCCGGGGAGGCCTCCGGATCGCTGGACGTGGTGTTGGGGCGCCTGGCCGAGTTCGAGCGCTCCGCCGACGAGTTGCGCTCCTACCTGGTCTCCTCATTGATTTATCCGGCGCTGCTGGCCCTGGTGGGGGTGGGCTCGATCTTCGTGCTGATGCACTACGTCGTGCCCCGGTTCGCGCAGGTGTTCACCGAGGCGCGGGTGGCAATCCCGACGCCGACCTGGGTGCTGATGCGCGCCAGCGACCTGCTCCGCCGCTACGGGTGGATGGCGGCGGTTGCGGCGGCGGCCCTGGCGGCCTACGCCCGCTTCTGGGTCGGCACGCCCCCCGGGCGGCGGCGCTGGGACGCCCTGAAACTGAAGCTGCCGGTGGCGGGCGAGGTCTTCGGCAAGATCCAGACCGCGCGCTTTGCCCGCACCATGGCTACGCTCATCGCCAACGGCGTCCCGCTGGTGCAGTCGCTGCGCATCGTCCAGGGGCTGCTCACCAACGTAGTCCTGGGCGATTCGCTGGCCGCCGTCGTGCAGGGGGTGCAGCGTGGCGAGGGGCTGGCCGGCCCGCTGCGCCGCGCCGGCGTCTTCCCCCCTCTGGCCGCACACCTGCTCACCGTCGGCGAGGAGACCGGCAGGCTGGATGCCATGTTCGAGCGCATGGCCGACATCTACGACCGCGACACGCGGGCCGCCATCCGCCGGGCCACCGCCTTGTTCGAGCCGCTGGTGATCCTGGTGATGGGCTTGCTTGTGGGGGTGATGGTGCTTTCCATCCTGCTGGCCATTGTCAGCATCAACGATGTCCCTTTGTAGCGCTGGCATCTTGCCGGCATCCTGCCGGCGCGCCGACCGGACACGGGCTCTGGTCAATATGCGAGGTGCAACTTGCAATCTTCCGAAATGCTAAGAGCGCGCAACAGAAGGCAGCGCGGCATCACCCTGATCGAGCTGCTGGTGGTGGTGACCATCATCGCCATGTTCGGGGCGCTGGTGTTGCCGCGGCTGTGGAAGAAGGTCAGCGCCGCCAAGCAGACGGCGGCTCGCGAGCAGATCAACGGCTTCATGACCGCGCTGGGCATGTACAAGCTCGACACCGGCTATTTCCCCAGCACCGAGCAGGGGCTGCAGGCCCTGCGTGTCAAGCCGCCGGGTGTGGACCGCTGGGACGGGCCCTACCTGCCGCAGGACATCCCCAACGACCCGTGGGGCCGGCCGTACATCTACAAGTATCCCGGCGAGCACGGCGAAGAGCCGGACATCATCTCCTACGGCGCCGACGGACGTGAGGGCGGCGAGGGCGAGAACGCCGACGTGGTGAGCTGGAAGCACTGACCAATGCAGGGGCCCGAATGCGGAATGCGGAGTGAAGCCGCGCAGCGCGCCCGGGGCGTGACGCTGCTGGAACTGATGGTGGTGATTACGCTCATCGCGGTTGCGGGCGGGCTGGTATTTCCTAGCGTTTCAGCGGGGCTGGACAGGCTGCGGTTGAAGTCGGCGGCAGAGCGGCTGGCCGCCACCTTGCGCTACGCCCGCGAGCATGCCTTGCACCAGCAGACTGTATGCCAGGTGACGGTAGACCCGGAGCGGAGGGTGGTGGAGTTCGAGGAACTGGGCGGTGACGGCGGGCGACGGCGAAGCTGGGAGCTGCCGCCGGAGATCGCGGTGCGGGCGGAGCGGCCGCGCGCCCTGCTCTTCTCGCCCGACGGCGGCGTGCCGCGCCTGCACCTCGAGCTGGTCGGCGCCCGCGGGCGCACCGCCACCATCGAGTTCGACTTCCTCACGGCGCTGCCCCAGGTGCGGATCCAGTAGGGGCGCCCCTTGTGGGCGCCCGGAAACGTAGGATCCAGTGAAGTGCGGAATGAAGAATGAAGAATCAAGAATGAAGAATGAAGAATACAAGTCCCTCAGCCTGAGCGAACGCTCCAGAGGGTTCACGTTGCTGGAGGTCCTGGTGGCCACCGCCATCATGGGAATTGCGGTGGCGGCACTGGTGAGCGGCCTGTCCGGCTCGCTCCGCAACCTCTCCCGGCTCGAAGACCGGGAGAAGGCGGTGCTGCTGGCCCGCTCGCAGTTGAACCGCCTTCTGGCCGAGGAAACGCTGAAGCCGGGTCCCGCAAGGCGGGGGCGCTGGGAAGGGAGCTTTCGCTGGGAGGCCCAGGTTCGCCGCTGGAACCCGGCCGGCGCCCAGAATCCCCTGGCCGTTCCGCCGCTGGCAATCGTCAGCCTGACGGTCTACTGGAGAGGCGCCACCGGAGAGAAGCGGGTCACCCTGGAAACCTCGAAGTACGAGCCGGCATTGCTGAGCGCGGAGTTGGGAGTGCGGAATGCGGAGTGATCGAGTGCGCGGTTCAGAGTGCGCAGTTCGGAGTGCTGAGCGCGGAGCGAGCGCGCTTCTGCTCCGCATCCCGCATTCCACATTGCGCATTCCGCGTTGGCGTGGCTCGGCGACCGGCCTGACGCTGCTGGAAGTGATGACCGCCATCACCATCTCCGGCCTGGTCGCGCTGGGCGTGCTGACTTCGGTGCGCATCGGCATGCGCGCGTGGGAGAAGGAGCAGGAGGCGGTGCTGCGGCTGCGGCGCGTCACGGGTGTCGAGGACCTGGTGCAGTTGCAGCTTGCCAACGTTGTGTTGCGGACAACGTCTGTGGTTCTGGCCGACCGCCGCCTCGACCTCCCCTTTTTCTTCGCCGAAGAGGACCGCTTGCTGTTGCTGAGCTCCTACTCGGCCCTCCAGCGCGGGCGGGGCGGCATCGTTGTGGCCGACTACTTTGCCGAGCAGCAGGGTGACCGGACCTGGAGACTGTGGTTGGACGAACAGCCGGCGCTGGACTCAGAGCAACTGGGCAAGCGGGTAGCGGCGGTGGAGACCGAGCCGGAGGGCCCGCGCCCGGTTCTCATGCCTTTCGAGCGCGGCCGAGCGGTCCTGCTGCTGGAGGGATTGCGGGAGTGCCGGTTCCAGTACCGCCGGGAGCGGCCGGAGCCAGCCTGGCTCTCCCGCTGGTCGTTGCTGAGCAGCTACGAGATGCCTGCGGCCATCGCGCTGCAATTGCGGGCGGATGAGGCGCAATGGAAGGGCCTGACGCCGCTGCCGGTAGTGGTGCGGCTGGCTGTCGGCGGCACGCTGAGGACGATCATCCCATGACCGGCCAACGGCAAAAGAACCGGAGGCCGTCTGAGCGCGGCGCGGTACTGCTGCTCGTGCTCTGGCTGACCGCAGCCCTGTCGCTTGTCGCGCTGTCGGTCG
>CAYVGN010000274.1:0-4937 GCA_964451215.1 uncultured Acidobacteriota bacterium | reverse complement strand
ACGAGCTGGTGCTGATGTTCATCGGGCTGGAGATTTCCTCCATCGCCAGCTACATCCTGGCCGGGTACCTGCGCGGCGACCCGCGAGCCAACGAGGCGGCGGTCAAGTACTTCCTGCTGGGCTCCTTTGCCACGGCCTTTCTGCTCTATGGGATCGCCATGCTGTACGGGGCCACCGGCTCGACGGTGCTCGAAGGGATCGGCGCTGCGCTGGCCAGGAGGGGCGCGGGGCTCCTCGTGGGCGCCGGCGCGGCGCTGATGCTGGTGGGCCTGGCCTTCAAGGTGTCAGTGGCGCCGTTTCAGATCTGGGCGCCGGACGTCTACCAGGGCGCGCCTGCGCCGGTGGCGGCGTTCCTCTCGGCCGGCCCGAAGGCCGCGGCCTTCGCCATCTTCATGCGGGTGTGGTTCACGGCCTTCGCGCCGGTTAGTGACCGCTGGGAACAGGTACTGTGGGCCTCAGCGCTGGCCACCATGGTGATCGGGAACTTCGCCGCGCTGGTGCAGTCGAACATCAAGCGGCTGCTGGGCTACAGCTCGATCGCGCATGCGGGCTACGTGCTGGTGGCCATCACGGCGCACTCGGAGATAGGGACCGCGGCGGTGATGTTTTACCTGGCGGCCTACGTGTTGATGAACGTGGGCGCCTTCGCGGTGGTGGGGTTTCTCGCGGGCCGCGGCGAGCGGCGCCTGGAAATCGACGACCTGGCCGGCCTGGGCGCGCGACAACCGGTGACGGCGGCGCTGATGACGATCTTTCTGCTGTCGCTGATCGGGGTGCCGCTGACGGGCGGGTTCTTCGGCAAGTTTTACGTGTTTCGCGCGGCGCTGGGCGCGGGGTTGAACTGGCTGACCGTGTTGGGCCTGCTGACCAGCGCCGTGGCCGCCTACTATTACCTGCGCATCCTGGTGGTGATGTACATGCACGAGCCTGCCGAGGCGAGCGAGGCGCCGCCGCCTCAGGGCGCCGCGCTCCGCCTGGCCCTGGCGACGTGCGCCGCAGGCACGCTGCTGCTGGGGATCTTCCCATCAGCGATACTGGGCTTCGTGAACGCCGCGGCGGGGGCGAGGTAGGGCTACGCCTCGAGGCGCCCGGTGGCAGACGCGGAAAGCTGCTATACTGGAGCTACATTTGACTGTCCCGCACAACTTGGCCGAGATTCTTTTCTGCCTCGTATAGCCCGCTATCAAATGGCAAGGAGATTAGGTGAAGAACATTTTTGTAGGCAACTTGGATTTCGGCGCCACGGAAGAGTCTGTCCGCGCCCTGTTCGAACCGTATGGGACCGTGGAGCGGGTTAACCTGGTGACGAACCGTGACACGGGCCGGTCACGAGGCTTCGCGTTCGTCGAAATGACGGACTCCGGTGAAGCCGACCGGGCCATCGCCGCTTTGAACGGGAGCAGCCTGGGGGGCCGGACGCTCCACATCGACGAGGCCCGGCCGAAGGTGGACCGCGGCGGCGCTCCGCGCGAGCGCCGGGCGCCCCGCTGGTAAAGCGCTTGTCAGCCCGGCCGGCCAGTTCCCAGAAAGCCGGCCGGCCAGAAAGTTCTGAGGAAACTCATGGCTCCCGGACCGCACACGACTTACAAGAAACGCCAGAGAGAACTGGCCCGCTTGGAGAAACGGCGCGAGAAGGCCGCCAGACGATTGCAACGCAGACAGGAGAAGCGGTCTCCTAGCCCCGGCAACACGAGTGATCAGAGCCCTGCCCGCTCAGCTCCGGCGTGACAGGCAAAGGCCGATATTTGCACCTGTGCGATCCTGGGGCGTCAGTCTGACTTTCTCCTGGCGACGCCGTGACTGACATTGTCGAGAGGTGACGCATGAAGATACTCTTCCTCTCACCCAGAACGGGCCGGGAGTCAAAGACCCCGGCTGCGCTCATGATTCCCCAGCTCGGCCTTCACATCCTGGCGGGGCTGACACCACCCGAGCACGAGGTGAAGATCGTCGAGGAAGAGGCGGAGGACATCAATCTGGACGAGCCCTGCGATGTGGTGGGGATCAGTTGCATGACCGCCAACGCGCCCCGGGCCTATCATCTGGCCCATGAGTTTCGGCGGCGGGGGAGGAAGGTGGTTCTGGGCGGAGTCCACCCCTCCATCCTCCCTGACGAGGCCATCGAGCACGCCGATGCGGTGGTGGTCGGGGAGGCCGAAGGGGTCTGGAATGAGGTGCTCGCCGAGGCAGCGGCGGGAACTCTGAGGCGTCGTTACCATCGCCCCGATTGCGATTTGGCCTCCTACATCCCCATGCGGAAGGGGAGCTTCGTCCGGAAGAGCCTCTTCCAAGTTCTCCCCGTGATGACCACTCGCGGCTGCCCGTTTCGCTGCGATTTCTGCTGCGTCTCTGACCTGTTCGGGAATAGAATCCGGCACCTGCCGGTGGCCAACGTGGTTCGCTTCATCCAGGAGACCGGCGGGAAAAGGTATCTTTTCCTGGACGACAACGTCATCGGCGACCGGCGTTACGCCCGCGAGCTTTTCGCAGGCATCAGACCGCTCGGCATCCAGTGGGTGGGGCAGGCGTCGGTGTCATTGAGCCACGACCGGAACCTCCTGAAACTCGCGGCCGACAGCGGCTGCGCCGGGCTGTTTTTCGGGGTCGAGAGCGTCTCGGCGGCCCAGCTTCAGAAGATGCAGAAGTCGCCCAAGAATGTGGTCCTGTTGGAGGATGCCATTAAGAGGGTCCGTGATGCGGGAATGTTCTTTCACGCCTCTCTGGTTTTCGGTTTCGACGAAGACACCAAGGCGATCTTTCCCGAGACCCTGGAATTCCTTAGCCGGAACAAGATTGGCACGGCCACATTCAACGTTCTGACGCCCTACCCGGGGACCAGGATCTATGAGCAGTTCAGGCGAGAGGGTCGGCTGCTGACGGAGGACTGGAGGCATTACGACCATGCCACGGTGGTCTTCAGACCCAGGAACATGAGCCCCTGCGAGTTGCAGGAAGGCAAGGCCTGGGTCAAGCGGGAGTTCTCGCGTCTGTGGTCCATCCTGCGGCGTTCGCCAGCCAACCTGCGGCACCCGTTCTATTACGCGGCCATGAACCTGGCTATCCGGAAGAACGCCGTGGAGGACTACCGGGAGCTGCCTCGTCAGAAGGCCGAACTCTTCGACGAGGCTCAGTCCGTTCCCCACGCGCTCCGGGAAGAGAAAATGCCTCAGCTTTGTTGAGCCCTGGGCGGGGCAAAGGCTTATCAGCTACACCAGGGCAGACGAACAGGGTCCGAGGGTTTCCCGTCCGCGGTGGATGGGCAACATGGATGTGGCTGCCAGGCGGATTCTTGAAGTGGTCCGGCTGGTGACCGGCGGGTGCGAGCCCGCTATATCCGGATATAGAGCTTGCGACGATCCATCCAGATGCACAGCCCCCACAGCACGCACCAGGCGACAAACGGCGGCACAAAGCTGAGCGCCGGCTCAGGCAGGGCCTTGAGCAAGTTCCAGCCGAAATGGGTCTTGACGCTCTGCGCCAGGAAGCGGTCCCACAAGTGCTCCATGCAGTAAATGGCGATTGAGTTCATCCCCACGGCGCGAAGGCCATATGACCAGGCGGACTTCCCGCGAACGTCAATCACCCAGTAGAAAGCGGCCAGCAGCAGGCAGACCCAACCCCCGCTCACCAGGACCCAACTGGGCGTCCAGATGCGTTTCACGACGGGGCACAGGCCGGCAATACCGAGCAGCCACCCCGCCACGATTCCAGCCAGCCCGGCGCCCATCAGCCAGCGCAGTTTGTCGCAGTGCGGCTTCCCGCTTCGCAGCAACCCGCCGGCCAGCAGGCCGAAAATCATCGTCGCCAGGGAAGGCACGAAGTTCAGCGTCTGGTAGCCGCCCTCATTAAACAGGAAAGGCTTTTCGCGCGGGAAAAGATTCAGGAACCAAGTGTCTGCCGCGGCGGCCAAATTATTGCTCTTGTCCCAGTGCGCGGCGAAGCCTTGAAGGTGCGGCCAGTCCGGCCGCACGCCGACGGCCTGGAAATCGAAGCCCGGCCCCGGCACCGGGTATACTGCAAACGCGGCCCAGTAAAGGAGCAGGATCAGCGCCCCAGCCGCCACTTGGACGCGCACCCGCTGCCAGGCCAACAAGAACAAGATCATGTAGCCGAGGCCGATCTGCGAGAGCACGTCCACAAAGGTAAAGTTGGTCATCGGCCGGCCGACGGAGCGCAGGATAATGCCCAGAGCCACGAGCACCAAGGCGCGCCACAGGGCGTGCAGCCATAATTGCCTCAGGCTCTGGCCGCGCGCGCGGCGGTTGGCGACTGAGAACGGCAGCGCGACGCCGACCATGAACATGAAGGCGGGCTGGATGAGGTCCCAGGCCGAGCCGCCGGTCCAGGCGACGTGCGAGGTATGCCAGGCGATGAACTGCCAGACCGCGTTGTCCGGAAAGTGGCGGGCGAGGCTGGGCAGCCTCCAGATCTCGGAGGCCATGTAAAGCATGGTCAGCCCGCGAAAGGCATCCAGGGAGGCGAGCCGCATGGGTGCGGTTGTGGAACTGGCGCTGCTCATGGGGCACCGCGGGGCCGCCGGCGGCCCCGATCTGTCTGTTGTATCAGAAACGGGGCCACGCGCGACGGCGCGTGAGGCAGTCGGCCAGCCAGCGGTTCCTCAATCCACGGCCGAAATGCGTTGCTCCCACGTGACAGGCATTCTCGCCTGCGGGCCTTGGGCGCGCGCCCCCCTTGTGACGCGTTACCAGATGGCCTTGACGGCAAGCTGAATGTTGCGCGGGCGCCCGTTGCCGGCGGCGGCGCCGCTGCGGATTATGGTGCCGAAGTTGGCGTTGTTCACGTTGTTGATGAACTGCTCGCGGCCGAAGCTGTTGGTGTTGGTGACGTTGAAGGCTTCGGCGCGGAACTGGAGGTTGAGCCGCTCGCGGATTTGGGTGCGCTTGCTGAGGGTAAAGTCCATCTGCGGGGTGGAATGG
>CAYVGN010000273.1:504-4948 GCA_964451215.1 uncultured Acidobacteriota bacterium | reverse complement strand
GCTCCAGCCAGTGGCTCACCTCCAGATCGTGCGCTCGCTCATTCAGCGGACGAAGCCGGAGACGACTGCGGTCGAACAGCGGGTAACGGGGCGCTGGCATACTCCTCGAAAAGGTAGCGCAGCAGGCGGTCGCCTTCCAGGTAGTTGGGGATGATGAGGTCGGCGCCCGCCTGGATCAGCCGGTTACGCTTCCACGGGTTGATGCGCCGGCACTCGGGCTCGTCGGTGGCCACCCCCACGGCGATCCCCGCCACTTCCCGCGCGTTCTGGATCTCCACGTAGCCGTCGCCGAAGGCCAGCAACTCGCCGGGCCCCAGGCCCTGCTCCTCAATCATGCGCTGGATCAGGATGCGCTTGGAGAAGCGCCGGTAGTCGTCGAGGGCGCCGCGGATGCCGCCCTCGAAGAAGCCGTCCACGCCCAGCAGGCGCGCCTCCTCCAGCGTGTAAACCTCGTCGGTGCCACTGGCCAGGTACATCCGCAGGCCGCGGGCGCGCAGCGCTTCCAGCAGCCGGCGCGCGCCGGGCACCGTCATTTGCTCCGGCGCGATCTGGCCGCTGCGCAGCCCCTCCACCCGGTGGCGGATGTGCCGCCAGAGGCGGCCGTGGTACATCCGCTTGTACTCGAGCGGGTCGCAGGGAGCGCCGCCGCGGGCGCGCACCTGCTCGGCCAGCTCGATCATCTGGTAGATGGTCTGCTTGCCGGTGAGCCGGGTCACGTAGTCGGTCACCGTCGCCCGCAGTTCCTCCTCCGCCTCGCCCGTCTTCAGCTCCAGCAGGATCTCCACCATCATCGGGATCATCACCTGCTCCCAGCCGGAGCGGATCAGCGAGACGGTGCCGTCGAAGTCAAACAGGACCATGCGGGCGCGGGCGGCGCTGGCCCCGTCCCGGATCACTTCGACGTTGGCCCCCTCGAGGAAAAAGCCCATCGCAGCGTATTCAGTTTATATCAGAGCGCAGGACGTGCAGCCCGCCCCGATCCGTCTGCAACGTGGTTCGAGTGCGCCTGCCGAGCCGTTGAATCGGGCAATCGGCTCAATTGACGCCCGCACCTCGCAGGTGCGGCCCTATAAGCGCAGGCTTCCAGCCTGCAGATCATCGAGAGCCCGCCCATGCAGGCGTCCCGCAGGGCGGGATGCGCTCCCAGGAACCGCAGAAAGTCATTGACGGATCGGGGCCCGGGCGCGGCGGTTTTCCTCTTGAAGTACGGCGGCGCCAGTTGCGGGATCTTCGGAGCGTTTGATATCATTAAGCATTCGAGCTCAAGCAAAGGAGCCGAGATGGCGAGAGTGTGCGAAGTTTGCGGGAAAGGCCCGCGGTTCGGGCACCGCGTCAGCCACGCCCACAACCTGACCAAGCGCCGTTGGAACGTGAACCTGCAGAGGACGCGCGTGGTGGTCAACGGCGGGCGCCGGAGGCTGCGGGTCTGCACCGAGTGCCTGCGTTCCGGCAAAGTCCAGAAAGCCTGATCTCCCCCTTCCCTCCAGGTCCAAGAGAAGAGAAACGCACCAGGCATCAAATCAGCAAGGGCTTGGGGTTGCAGAGAATTAGCGACTTCATGATCCCAAAAAGGGCGCTTGCTGCTAACGCTAACATCCGAATTTTTGCCCTTAACTCCCCGGCGTTCAATGGGATACGTGTTAGCTGACAGGGAGCTGACAGGGCGCTAACAGGGCCTTCCCTCAGGGGCGGCTTCCGTTCCCTTGTCAAAGACCAGGCCCGACATCTCCGCGCCGGCCTGCCCGCGCTATCGCACGGGTCGGCTCGGATTCCCTCTAGCTATAGCATACCACGGCTGTCAAGAGGGGAGCCGGGCCCCGATCCGTCCGTGGCGCCGGGCGGCGATCCTGTGCGCGGCAGGAGACGCTCCGCTTGCTTTACGGACGGATCGGGGCGGGGCGCCATGGCTGGCGCTGCGGGCGTACTTCAGAATCAGGCGCCGGCCGCGGTTTCACGGGCTTTGCGGACGCAGGCGAGGAACTTGCGGGCGTTCTCCTCGATCACCTCCAGCCGGCCGGCGGCCAGGGCTTTGGCGTCCACCAGTTCGGCTCCCACACCCAGCGCCGCTGCGCCGGCCAGCAGGAAGTCGGTGGCCGTCTCCAGGTTGACGCCGCCGGTGGGCACCAGCTCAATGTGGGGGAAGGGGGCCTTCAGCGCCTTGATGTAGCGGGGCCCGCCGACGTTGCCTGCCGGAAACACTTTGACAAAATCGGCCCCGGCATCCCAGGCGGAGAGGACCTCGGTGGGCGTCAGCGCGCCGGGCACCACCACCTTGGAGTAGCGGTGGGCCATCTCGATGACCCTGGCGTTCAGCGAGGGCGCGACCAGGAACTGGGCGCCGGCCAGGATGGCGGCGCGGGCGGTCTCCGGGTCCAGCACCGTGCCCGCGCCCAGCAGCACCTGGCCACCCATCTGCTCGGCCACTTTCTCCATCACCCGGATGGCGCCGGGGACGGTCATGGTGACCTCGATCACACGGATGCCGCCGCGCTCGACAGCCTCAGCCGCGCTGCGCGCCTGCTCGGCGCTGGTGGCGCGGATCACGGGAATGATCCCGGTTTCCTGAATGGTATGCGCAATTTGCTGGCGTGTCATGGGAACAGATCTCAGGTTGTAAGTTGTAGGTTGTAAGCGGGAGCCATACCGTCGGGTGCTCGCACTGCCCTTCTCCGACTTCCCGCTTTTATCACAGCCAAGCGAATATGGTAACCTAGTTGGTTAGACTATCTCACCGGGAGGTGACCGTAGGAAATCATGAAGAAGCGGATCGGGGTCTTGACGGGGGGCGGTGACTGCCCGGGCCTGAACGCGGTGATCCGCGCGGTGGTCCGCAAGTCGCTGGAGCATGAGTACGAAGTGCTGGGAGTCCTGGAGGGGTGGCGCGGGATGCTGGAGGGCAGGTGGGAGCCGCTGGACCTGGACAAGGTGGCAGGCATCCTGCCGCGCGGCGGCACCATCCTGTTCACCTCGCGCACCAACCCCGCCAGACGCTCCGACGGCATCCAGCGCCTGATTGAGAACTTCGATAAAGCCGGGCTGTATGCGCTGATTACGGTGGGCGGCGACGACACCATGTCGGTGGCCCGCACGCTGCAACAGATGGGAAAAAACTGCGTGGGCGTCCCCAAGACCATTGACAACGACCTGTCCGGCACCGACCAGACCTTCGGGTTCGACACCGCGGTCAACATCGCCATGGAGGCCATTGACCGGGTGCACAGCACGGCCGAAGCGCACCAGCGGGTGATGGTGGTGGAAGTGATGGGGCGGGACACCGGCTGGATCGCGGTGGCTTCCGGCATGGCCGGCGGCGCCGACCTGATCCTGATCCCCGAGGTGCCCATCAACCTTGACGAGGTTTTCGAGGTGCTGCAGAAGCGCCAGCGGCGCGGCCGCGCCTTCAGCATCGTGGTGGTGGCCGAGGGCGCCAAGCTCAGCGAGGACGGCGGGGCGGCCCACGAGGTGATCCAGAGCGAGCGGCGGGACGAGTTCGGGCACGTGCAGTTGGGAGGCATCGGCCCGGTCCTGGCCAGGGAGATCGAGAAGCGCACCGGCTTCGAGACCCGCGTGGTCATCCTCGGCCACATCCAGCGCGGCGGCTCCCCCACCGCCTTCGATCGCATCCTGGCCACCCGCTTCGGGGTGGCCGCGGTGGAATTGATCCACCGGGGAGAATTCGGGCGGATGGTCGCCCTCAGGGGCCGGGAGATCACTTCGGTGCCCTTCTCCGAGGCTCTGGTCACGCGCCGGGTGGACGAGGAACTCTACAAGATCGCCTCCACCTTCTTCGGATAAGCAGGGCTCGTGATCCATCCAGGCAGCAGCGCCACAACACCTCACAAAGCGCCTTCGGCCCGGACCCCGCCATGCGGGGCCGGGCCCTACGTTCGCTTTGGGACCGTAAGGCCGGCACCCGGCGCAGTGTTACATTTTTATCACTTTATGTTTTTTTCTGCCCCGCGCTATAATCGCTCTCCAGCAAGCTTATGGCTGAGCCGGGACAGCCCGCCGGTGTGCAGGCGCGCGAGCGGCAGATCCCCGTCGTGGTCTTTGCGATTGATCCCCGGGCCCCCATGTTCCACGAGTACACCACGACGCTGGCAGTGGCGCCGGGCTGGGCCCGCATCCGCCTGCGCCGCGGCGTGCAGCCCGGGACCACCCTGTTCGTTTTCAACCGCAATACCGGCAGCGAAGCCGAGTTCGTCGTCCAGGACTCCCCCGCTCCGAACGAAGTGACCGTTCTGGCGCGCGACCCGGGAGCCGACGTCTGGGAACTTGCGCAGCCCGCCACCCAGCCCGCCCTTCCTGGTCCACAAGCGCGGCCGCCCGAGGAGGAAGACGAGGCCGAACTGCTGCGGGAACTCCAGACGATGCTGCCGAGCGCCGAAGAAGCGGGCGCCGCCCGCACCGAAGCGGACGCCGAAGCCGCCGCGGCGGCCGCCCG
>CAYVGN010000273.1:0-494 GCA_964451215.1 uncultured Acidobacteriota bacterium | reverse complement strand
GAAACGGCACTCCAGGCGGCCAACTCGTTCCGGGAAGAAGCGGAGAAGATCGCCCGGCGCGCCGGTGAGGCCCGCAGCCAGGCCGAGCGACTGGCCCGGAAGGTCGAGGAGGCACGCGCGCTGGCCGAGCAGTGCGCCGGCGAACTGGAAGCTCTCACGGCCGGCCGGCAGGCGGCCGAGAAGAAGCTGGCCGGTGCGCGTGGCGACCTGGAGGCCGCCGAAGCGGCGGTGGCCACCGCAAGGTCGCGTGTGGCCGAGGCCGCGGAAGCCGTGGCGGCGATGGATTCGGCGCTGGCGGCGGCTGGGGAAGCGGCGGCCGCCGCCCGGCAGGCCGCCGAAGCGACCGGGCGGGCGCTGGCGGCGACCGCTCCGGCCTCCGGGGCCATGGCCATCCCGCGCCTGGCGACCGCGGCCCTGGCGGCCGTTGTCTGCGAAGTGGCTCAGCCGGAGAGCGCCGCTGCTGCGAGGGAGCCGAAACCGGCAGAGCCGAAAGC
>CAYVGN010000272.1:0-4957 GCA_964451215.1 uncultured Acidobacteriota bacterium | reverse complement strand
CCGCTACGCCGCCACCCAGCCCGAAACCAGCCGCCTGCTGTTGGAGCGGGAGCCGCTGCCGGTGTGGGCAGCCGCCGTCGTGCCGGCCCTGCTGTTCCTCCTGATGGTGCTGATCGTCTGGCCGCTACGTTCCCAGCGAAGGCTGCTGGAGTGGGGGCAGCCGGCCGCTGGCATCGTCACCCGCGTCGCGCCGGTGAAGAACGGCAGGCTGATCGGCTACCAATTCCTGGACCAGTCCGGCCAAGTGAGGACCGGCAGCACCAGCCGGAACCGCGCGCCTTTCCCCGAATTGGGCGGCGTTGTCACCGTCCTCCACGACCCGGCCAACGCGCACCGCAACGTCCTGTATCCACCCCTGCTGGTCAAGCTCGCTCCACCGGGCTGACTGTGGCACCCAGTGCCCAGGGGCAAAGACCGTAGCGATATGCCACACAAAGGCCTCGCAAGAAAACGCAACACAGCCGGTTCCAGGGCACCACCGGCAGATCCCCGTTGAGGGTTTTAGCGCAGGCTGTTTTAAAAACCCGCAGGCCAGCCTGGTGACCCTCCCCTGCGGTCGCCATAACTCTATGAACAACAAGGGGAAGGTGCCCTCAGTCCGGCCCCCTCTTTTGGCCTGCTTCTTGCTTCTGCTGGCGTGCGGTTTCTTCAAGGGGTAGTGTGTTCTTCGGAGACTGGGCTGGCTTGTTGATCCCGGCATCCCGACAGACCGAACGAGGAGGAGCAAATGGCCCGCTTGCGTAAGCACTTCACAGCGCCGGTGCTGATCCTGATTGTCCTGGCAATCCCGGCACTGGCGGAGGTGATCTCGATCGCCGCCCAACAGGCAGGGTGGACCCCGCACGATCTGGCCTACTACCTTGATCCCAACCTCATCAACTTCGTGCGGCCGGGTTTGGCGATCAAGATCACTTCTGCCACGGTTCAGGACGCGAGGATCAGTGTTCGCTTTACCTTGACCGATCCGAGGGGTCTGCCGCTGGACCGGGAGGGTGTGACAACGCCAGGCGCAGTCTCCACCAGCTTTGTCGCTGCCTACATCCCGCAGGGCCAGACGACTTACACGCCCATCACCACGCGGTTGCAGGTGAGCCCGATCACCAACAAGTCGGCCACCCAGGGCACGGCGGATTCCGGTGGTACCTACACCAGGAACGCCGAGGGTGACTACACCTATGTTTTCAGGACCACGGTTCCGTCCGGTTTTGACATGTCGGCCACCCTCAGTGTGGGCATGTACGCCACTCGCGACCTGAGCGAATTCGGGCTCGGCTCACAGAGTGAAAATGCGGTGTTCAGCTTGGTGCCCAGCGGCGGGCCGGTCAAGACGGTGCGCGACGTGGTCAGTACGAAGACCTGCAACAACTGCCACAACCCGCTGTCGGCCCACGGCGGTCGCCGCAAGAGCGTGGAGCTGTGCATCCTGTGCCACGTGCCGGCAGGTGTGGATCCGGACACGGGCAACTCGATTGATATGACCGAGATGGTGCACAAGATCCACATGGGCGAGCACCTGCCCAGCGTGCAGGCGGGCAAGCCGTACCAGATCATCGGCTACCAGCAAAGCGTCTTGGACTTCTCGACGGTTGCTTTTCCGGATGATATCAAGCGGTGCGAGGCCTGCCACAAGGGTGCAACCCAATCCAGCATCTACCTGACAAAGCCGTCGCGGCGCGCCTGTGGATCCTGCCACGACAACGTCAACTTCGCCACCGGCGAGGAACACGTGGACCTGCCGCAGGTCTCCGACAACTTGTGCTCCACCTGCCACATCCCGGAGGGCGAGCTGGAGTTCGACGCCTCCATCAAGGGCGCGCACGTCAACGGCAGCTTCTCGCAGCAACTGCCCGGGACCACGCTGAAGATCCTGAAGGTAGAGAACGGCAGCCGCGGCCAGAAGCCCACGGTCACGTTCACCGTTAAGGACAAGCAAGGGAACGTGCTGGAGGCGGCTACGATGGATTTGCTGAATCTGATCCTGGCCGGTCCCACCAGCGACTACAGCGCCTACCGGTCCGAGTCGGCGCGGGGGGCCAGCCGGGTCGGCGACACTTACGTGTACACCTTGACCAACGCCATCCCCGAGGACGCCGCCGGCAGCTACGCTATCGGCATCGAGGGCTATAAGAACACCAAGCTGAACCCCGGCACCAGGAAGGAGATCACGGTGCGCGACGTGGGCAACAACGACATCTTCTACTTCAGCGTTGTGGGCGGCACAGCCTCCCCGCGGCGCAAGGTGGTGTCGCAGGACAAGTGCAATACCTGCCACGGCACGCTGATGCTCCATGGCACCATCCGCCGCACTATCGAGCACTGCCTCCTTTGCCACAACCCGATCACCACTGACGTGGCGCGCCGCACCAGGCCGGAGTTGCTGCCGCCCGAGTCGGTCAATTTCAAGACCATGATCCACAAGATCCACACGGGCGAGGAGCTGAAGACCGACTTCACCGTGTACGGCTACGGTGGCAACCCGTTCAACTTCAACGAGGTTCTCTTCCCGGGGGACCGGCGCGACTGCGAGAAGTGCCACCTGGCCGGCACCTACCGGATCCCGCTCGCTGAAGGGTTGCTCAACCAGGTGGCGCCGCGCGACTGGATCAACCCGCTCCAGCCCATCACCGGCGCCTGCCTGTCGTGCCACACCGAAAAGTCCACGGCGGCGCACGCCGCGGTGATGACCTCGCCTGCGCTGGGCGAGTCCTGCGCGGCCTGCCACGGCACGAACAGAGATTTCTCTGTTGATCGGGCGCACGCGCGGTAGAGACTTGAAGCGGTCTCATAAACCTGCAATGCTTGTGCGCTCACAACCCACTGAGAGGCAATGAGTTACAGGATTATCCGTAGCAAGCGACACATATATGAGACCGCTTCTTGCCAATGGGCAGTCCTCCGTGCATCCTTTGCAGTCACAGGGTGGGGACGGCTGAAGGGTCGGCCCCCGTCGCGGCCTGGGACCGAACGGAGGTTATCGCAGTCTGATAGCGAGTGAAGGAGGGCCGCGGATGGCCCCAGCAAGAGGAAGAAACGCGACAACCGCCGCGGCCCTCTTGGCAACGCTGTTGGCGGTCCCGGTACTGATGGGAGCAGAGGGCGGCGCCCGCCGGGCCGCTCCTGTTTCCCCTGGGCACGCAGAACAGGCCAAGCCACCAGAGCAGGCCAGGCCCGCTCCGGTGCCTCCCGCCGAGTACATCGGGTCCGAGGCTTGCGCCCTTTGCCACGAGGCAGCGCGGGCGCCGGCGATGCCCTATCACAAGGTGCTGGGGACCGGCCAGTACAAGAAGTGGGGCGGGCGCGAACGCCTCTGCGAGATTTGCCACGGCCCGGGCAAGGCGCACGCCGAGTCGGGCGACCTCAAGCTGATCTTTTCCTTCAAGCAGGCCACCTCCGCCCGCGCCAGCCAGGAGTGCCTGCGCTGCCACGCCCAAGGCATGCGCAGCAACGTACGGCCGCTGGACGCCCACAGCCGCAACTCGGTGGGCTGCACCACCTGCCACAGCGTCCACGCCCCGCAGGCGGGCAAGCTGTTGGCCGGCAAACCTGAAAACTTCTGCGTCACCTGCCATACCGAGGTGCGGGCCGAATTCGGCCGACCTTACCGCCACCGGCTGCTGGAGGGCGTAGTCGGCTGCATGGACTGCCACAACCCGCATGGCTCGCCTAACCGGGCGCAACTGCGGCGCGTGGCCGGCAACGAAATCGCCTGCCTGAAGTGCCACGGCGACCTCCGCGGGCCGTTCCTGTTCGAGCACGTGCCGGTGCGCACCGAGGGCTGCCAGGCCTGCCACGAGCCGCACGGCTCGGTGAACCCCCGCCTGCTGACTCGTTCCGAAGTCCGCTTGCTGTGCCTGGAGTGTCACACGCTTTCCAAGTCCACGCTAGGAGGGCCGCCGCCGGCGTTCCACGACCTGCGCAGCCCGCGTTTCCAGAGCTGCACCACCTGTCACCAGAAGATTCACGGCTCCTACGTGGACCGGGTTTTTGAGAGGTGACGCTGTGATGCGCAAACAGCCGTTCTCCAGTCTGGCGCTGGTGCTGGCAATGCTGGCCAGCAGCCTGCTGGCAGCGCAGCAACCCCCCGCTCAGGAGCCCGCGAAGAAGCAGGAGGCCGCCACTGTTGCGGAGAAGCCGGCCGAGCAAACCACGGCGGCGGCGGCCCCCGCCCGGGAGAAGCCGGTCAGCGGCACCATGGAGTTCGGCTATCGCTGGGTGCCACGGCTGGCCGGTAGCGAGCAGATGTACCGCAGCCTCGTCAACCTGGGCGAAGGCCCCAAGCTGTTCGGCGCCAACCTGTCGTTCCGAGCCCTGCGCCCCGCCCTGTTCGACCGCTTCGAAGTCCGGGCCAACTCCTGGGGCGGGGAGCCGTACAGCACGGCGCGGCTGGAGCTGGGACGCGACGGCGCCTATGACTTCACCTTCCAGTACCGGAAGCTGGATTACTTCAACAACATCCCCTCCTTCGCCGACCCGCTGCTCGGCATCGGGTCGCTCGACAGCCAGAACGCCCGCGACTTCCAGCGCCGCCTGGTGGACGCGCAGCTCGACCTGTTCCCCAACCGCCGGGTGGCGCCCTTCTTCGCCTACCAGCGCACCACGCGCAGCGGACCCGGCTTGAACCCGTTTGTCGGCCCGGGCAACGAGTACCTCTCCAACGTTCGCTTCGACGACGCCAGCGACCTGTTCCGTGCCGGAACACACCTGAACCTCTCCCGGGCGAACTTCACGGTGGAGGTCGGCGGCACCAAGTTCTTCGACGACCAGCGCCTCTTCGTTTCCGGTCCGAACCCGGGAAACCGCCGCACGCCGCTGCTCGGGGAAACCATGCGGCTGGACGCCGCCGAACAGAGGTTGCGGGTGAACGGCAGTGTGTTGTTTACACGGCTGTCGGCGCTGGTGCGCCCGGCCTCGTTCCTGGACCTGGCGGGGCAGTTCTCCTTCAGCCAGCCGCGGACCG
>CAYVGN010000271.1:0-4963 GCA_964451215.1 uncultured Acidobacteriota bacterium | reverse complement strand
GGTCTGGGTTCCTCGACGTGCCTGGCGTGGATCGCCGGGGTGGAGCCACCCAGACCGGGCCTCGGCAGGCGCGCCCGAATCACGTTACAGACAGATCGGGGCAAGCGCGTGTTACAATCCCGCGCCATGCTCGCCCCGGGCCGCGTTTCCCTGTTTATCACCTGCCTGGTGGATCAGCTCTTCCCGCAGGTGGGCGTGGCGCTGGTCCGCGTGCTGGAGCGCTGCGGGCTAGCCGTGGACTTCCCGGCGGCCCAGACCTGCTGCGGGCAGCCGGCCTTCAACAGCGGCTTCCACCACGAGGCGCGTCGGGTGGCGCGGGCCTGGCTGAGGGCCTTTGCCGGCAGCGAGGCGATTGTGGCGCCCTCAGGCTCCTGCGTGGCTATGGCCCGCCATGGTTTTGCCGAACTGTTCCCTGAGGGGTCACGCGAGCGGCAGGAGGCACTGCGCTTGGGGGCCCGCACATACGAACTGAGCGAGTTGTTGGTGTCGGTGCTAGGCCGCGAGGAGGTGGGTGCCTCTTTCCCGGGCACGGTCGCCTATCATGAGAGCTGCCATCTGCTGCGGGAGCTGGGCATCAGCCGCCAGCCGCGGGCGCTGCTGGCGCGGGTGCGCGGGCTCCAGCTCCGGGAGCTAGACCTGGCCCAGGAGTGCTGCGGCTTTGGGGGCACCTTTGCGGTGAAGTTCCCGGAGCTGTCAGCGGCGATGGCCGAGGAAAAGCTGCAGTCGGCGGCGCGCGCCGGCGCCGAAACGCTGGTGGCCTGCGACATCAGTTGCCTGATGCAATTGGAGGGGCGGGCGCGCCGGCTCGGCCTTCCCTTGCGCTGCCGGCACATCGCCGAGGTGCTGGCAGCGACCTGACGCCGCTTGGCGGGCGGGGGCGATATTGAGGACCGCACTGGAGCAACGTATCGCCGTGGCCCTGGAGGACCTGCGCCTGCAGCAGGCGCTGGCCAACGCCTCCTTCCGCTTTATGGCGGCACGCGATAGGGCCGCCAGCGAGGTCGAGGACTGGGAGGAGCTGCGGAGGCGCGCACACGCCATTAAGCGCGACGCCCTGGAAAACCTCGCTGCTTACCTGGAGCAATTTGAAGCGCGGGTGCTGGAGCGCGGCGGCCAGGTCTTCTGGGCCGCCACCGGCCAGCAGGCCTGTTCCTACATCGTGCAGCTCGCCCGCGCGCGGGGCGTGCGGCTGGTGGTCAAGGGCAAGTCCATGGTGACGGAAGAAATCGAGCTGAATCACGCCCTCCAGCGCCAGGACATCGAGGTGGTGGAAACCGATCTGGGCGAGTACATCATCCAGCTCGCTGGTGAGCGGCCCTCCCACATCGTCGCGCCGGCGATCCACAAGACCCGGCGTGACGTTGCCGAGCTGTTCGAGAAGAAGCTGGGGATGCCGCCCACCGACGACATCCCCCGGCTCACCGCCCAGGCGCGTTCCGTGCTGCGGGAGAAGTTCCTGGCGGCAGGCATGGGGGTCACGGGCGCCAACTTTGCTGTCGCGGAAACCGGCAGCATCGTGGTAGTGGAGAACGAGGGCAACATCCGCTTCTGCACCTCAGTCCCGCGCATCCACGTGGCGGTAGTGGGGATTGAGAAGGTGATTCCCCGCCAGGCCGACCTGGCGGTTTTCCTGCGCCTGATTGCGCGCAGCGCCACAGGGCAGAAGATGGGCGCCTATATGTCGGTGGTGACCGGGGCGCGGCGGGCGGGCGAACCCGACGGTCCCGAGGAGTTCCACCTGGTGCTGCTGGACAACGGGCGGACGCGGGTGCTGGCTGACCCGTTGAAGCGGGAGGCGCTGTACTGTATCCGCTGCGGCGCCTGCCTGAATGTCTGCCCGGTTTACCGCAAGATCGGCGGCCATGCCTACCCGTGGGTCTACTCGGGGCCAATCGGGGCCGTGCTGACGCCGCAGATGCAGGGGCTGGATTGGGAACCGAAGCTGCCGTTTGCCTCGTCGCTGTGCGGCGCCTGCCGCGAGGCCTGCCCGGTGAAGATCCGGATTCCGGAGGTGTTGCTGGCGCTGCGGCGGCAGGAGGCCGAATCGGTGCCCGGACGGCACCGCTGGGAAAGACTGGCGTTCCGGATCTGGGCTTGGGTCATGGAGCGGCCGTGGCTGTACGAGCTGGCGGGAACCGGAGCGCGGTTGGCGCCGCTTCGCCTGGGTCCGGTGGCCGCCTGGTTGAGGACGCGCGAGCTTCCCGAGATACCCCGATACTCCTTCCGCCAGTGGTGGCGGCAAAGGCGCGACTCCCGATGAGGTCCGGGCGCGAAGAGATACTGGCGAGAATCCGGGCCAGCCTTTCGCAGGTCCGGGCGGACGCGTCCCACGCGAAGCCCGAGGTAGCGGCGGCTTCATGCCGCCAGCATGAGGCAGTGGGCGGAGAGACGCGGCGGGAAGAACCCGGCACTCGATCCCACCTACAGGCGAGGCTGGTCGAGGAACTACAGGCGCTGGGCGCCCGGGTGTGTGTGGCCGCTGATGGGACAGCCGCCCGCGAGTACCTGGTTCGCCTGGCCGCCGAGAAGGGCGGGAAGGCGCTGGTGGCCCGCCGGCCGCTGGTGGAATCGCTGAGGCTGGAGGGCGAGCGCTTCCACCCTTACGGCAGCTTTCCCGCCCAGGAGGCGGCGCTTTCCATCACCCAGGCCGACTACGCCCTGGCTGACACCGGCACGCTGATTCTGCTGGCGGGCGCGGGCGAGGGGCGCGCGCTTTCCTTGCTCGCCCCCGTCAACGCCACCCTGCTGCCCGCCTCCCGGATCCTTTCCGATCTCGACGAGTTGTTCCGGCAAGAGCCCTGCGCCACCGAGCGCAGCAGTGACCTGGTCTTCACCACCGGGCCCAGCCGCACCGCCGACATCGAACTGACGCTTACCATCGGGGTGCACGGCCCCGGGGAACTGCATGTCGTGGTTCTCGCCGACACTTGAACCAAGCCGCCAATGGCGTGTGTAGTGGCGGCTTCGTGCCGCTATCTGCTCTGCCTTCCGGAGGGTAGCGGGATAGATCCACCGCTCGATCCCATTTTGCGCAGGTTGATCGTCAGCCGCGCAGGTAGGTATCGGTGCCGCGCAGCCAGTCTTCGCGGATGGGGCTGAAGATGTCCAGGTCCACGGTGTCCTCCAGCGCCACCGCGGTGTGCACCACGTGCGAGGGGATTACCAGGATCTCCCCGGCGCGGACCACCGTTTCCTGCGCCGGTTCCCCCTCCCGGCCCTCGATGCGGAAGTGCAGCGCGCCTTCCAGGACATAGCTGAGCTGCTCGCTCTCGTGGCTGTGGCGTGGCACTACCGCTCCTTTGTCCAGGTAGACGCGGGCCACCATGGCCTTCTCGCCTGACACCACCTGTCGGGAAAGCAGGGGGTTAAGCTGTTCCCGCGTCACGCTGTCCCAGCGATGCTTGAGGCAGGGCATGGAGTTGTTTTTCCTCGACCAGAATGGAGGCAGTATTATAGCATCAGGAACTTAAGTTGCCGCCGCGTCGCTTCCCGGGCGGCCGGGACCAGCACGAGTGGGAGCAGCAAACCTATGCTCAAAGGAGTAGTTCTTGCCGGCGGGACGGGCAGCCGACTCTATCCGCTCACCAAGATCACCAACAAGCACCTGCTGCCCGTCTACGACAAGCCCATGATCTACTACCCCGTCGAAACCCTGGTCAACGCGGGCATCCGCGACATATCGGTGGTGACCGGGGGCAAGAACGCCGGCGACTTCCTGCGCTTGCTGGTGAACGGCAAGGAGTTCGGGTTGAGCCACGTCAACTACTTCTACCAGGAAGGGGAGGGAGGAATCGCCCAGGCGCTCTCGCTGGTAGAACACTTTGCCGACGGGGACCGCATCTGTGTCATCCTGGGCGACAACATCATCGAGGGGAACATCGTGCAGGCGGTGGCGGAGTTCATGGGGCAGCCCCGAGGAGCCAAGGTGTTGCTCAAGGAGGTGGATGACGCCGGACGCTTCGGGGTGGCGGAACTCCGCGACGGCCGGATCGTGGGGATCGAGGAGAAGCCCCACTTCCCTAAATCCCGCTACGCGGTGACCGGCATCTACCTCTACGACTCGACCGTGTTCGACAAGATCCGGCGGTTGCGCCCGTCGGCCCGCGGCGAACTGGAGATCACCGATGTCAACAACCAGTACATCGAAGAAGGGACGATGACCTACAGTTTGCTGGAGGGCTGGTGGACCGACGCGGGGACCTTCGAGTCGCTGCGGCGGGCGTCCAACCTGGTGGCCGAGACGGGGGCCAACAAGCTGGACGGGATTGGAAAGCCGCGGCGGGTGCGGGAGCAGGAGTGCGTCGCGGTCGCTTCCGTGGGCCGGGGAGGGGCCTGAGCCCACGCCGCCACCGGCCTGACAGTGAGCCGAGGCAAATAGCCCCATGCGCATACTGGTCACCGGCGGCGCCGGCTTCATCGGGTCCAACTTTGTTCGCTTCTTGGCCGCGGCGTACCCTGACTATTTCCTCACTAACCTGGACAAGCTCACCTACGCCGGGAACCTGGAGAACCTGGCTGACCTGGCAGGGGCGCCGAACTACCGCTTCGTCCAGGGAGACATCTGTGACGCCGCTCTGGTGACGAAGCTGGTGGCCGAGGCCGATGCGGTGGTGCACTTGGCGGCCGAGTCGCACGTGGACCGCAGCATCGCCGATACTGCGCCCTTCTTCGAGACCAACGTGCGGGGCACGTTCATGCTGCTGGAGGGCGCGCGAGGAGCCCGGCTGCAGCGGTTCCTGCACGTTTCCACCGACGAGGTCTACGGCTCGATTGAGGAGGGCCGTTGGGCCAGCGAGGAGTGGCCGCTGTCGCCCTCCAGCCCCTACGCGGCCGCCAAGGCCGCTTCCGACATGCTGGTGCTGGCCTACGCCCGCACCTATGGCCTGCCTGCGCTGATCACGCGCGCCAGCAACAACTACGGGCCTTACCAGTTTCCGGAGAAGTTCATCCCGCTGATCATCAC
>CAYVGN010000270.1:0-4965 GCA_964451215.1 uncultured Acidobacteriota bacterium | reverse complement strand
GGTCAGAAGACCACCACCACCCCCTACGGGCGCGGCTGGTCCGAAGGCGCGCCGCTAAAAGTCTGCGAACTGCTGGCGCAACTCGATGCGCCCGCATTCCTGGAGCGTGCGGCGGTCTTTGACGGAAAGAACATCATGCGCGCGCGCCGAGCCGTCCGCAAAGCGCTGGAATACCAGATCCAGGGGAAAGGGTTCTCGCTCGTGGAAATCCTTTCGCCCTGTCCGACGGCCTGGAAGATGGAACCGGTGGAAGCTTCTGCCTGGGCTAGGGACGTGATGGCGCCCGCCTTCCCGCTGGGCAATTTCCGCGACCGGCCGGCGCCGCCCGTGCCACCGCCGTTTCGGCCGCCGGTCGAGCAAGTGTCGCGCCTGCTGGACATTCAGGCCGTGGAGACCGATATCACGCCGGGTCCGGCGCGGGCCGTTGAGCAGTCCATCAACATCTCCGGCTTCGGCGGACAGGGCGTGGTATATCTGGGGCGATTCCTGGCCGAAGCCGGCATGCGTTGGGGCCTGCGCACCTCCTTCCTCCCCTCCTACGGCCCCGAGATGCGCGGCGGCACCGCTCATTGCTACGTGCACATTTCCCAGGGGGAGATCGGATCGCCGCTGGCGTCCACCCCCACGCTGCTCATCGCCATGAGTGAGCCGTCTTTGGCCGAGTTTCATGCCACCGTTTGCCCCGGTGGGTGGATTCTCTACAACGGGCCAGCCGAGCACCTGACCCGGATAAAGGTGCCGCCGGGTGTGCGCGCCAATGCCGTGCCGGCCACCGAGATCGGCGACCGCCTGGGTGCCGCGCGGTTAGCCAACATGGTCATGGTGGGCATAATGGTGGCCCAGGGCGACTTTTTGTCAGCCGAAGCGGTGGAGAGCACCATCGCTTCGATGGTTCACACCCCAGCCATCGCGGAAAGAAATCGCGCCGCCTTCCACGCCGGACTGGACTGGAACCTGAGCTAAGTGCCGCCGCTCGTAGCTCGATCTCCGTTTCGGCCCCGGCCATGCCCGACAGGTAATCGAAAGATCGTTGCTAATCCTCTGGAGTGTAAGCGCAAATTCCCCACACGCGGTTGCCAAAGGAACGAATCTCTGCCAGGTAGCAGTTGGCGGGAGAGGCAACGCAGCGCGGGCAGGAAAAGGTTTCGTAGATCAGCAGGTCGCGCGTCTTCAGATCGTCCGGCAAACAGAACTCGTCGCCGGCGCGCAGACAGCCTTCCGAATGCAGTCCCCACCGACTGGCCACGCGAACTTCTCCTTCCCAGGCGCAGACGGGACATCGCCACTCGAAAGCAAAACAAGGACAACCGCTCATGTTTCAGTTTCCACGCTGGGTCTGAAGGCCGATCGGAACAAGAGCAACTTGGTTGCCAGGGTTTGTGGGCAGCGACAGTTTGTAGCGGCCAGCCCGCCTGCTGGGTTCTACAGCTGCGCCGCTGGCTTCTGCAACAGCGCGGAAGTCACTCCCCGGCAGGGGATTAGGCGGTATCGAGTTTTTCAGCGTTGAGGAAATTTACAAACGGCAACTCGCTTGCTGGTTCCCAAGTGGAGCGTCGCTATAGTGGCCTCCACGGCTAAGTCCCCGGCGCAGTTCAGGTTCGGGCGCCGTCCAATTCGATGGCAGGTTGGAGCCGATGACGGCAGCGTGTTTGCGGTATCCTGTTGAGGTACGGCCAGGAGGCTGGCCCAGGAGGAGACGACCATGGTGGTGCTCTTTGTCATATTGACTTTTGCGGCCTTCATTGCTGTGGACTACATCCTCAACCGGGAGAAGTATGCAGTCCCAGCCGAGAAGCCGCTCCGGGCACCCGCCCGCGCTGCGGCTTACTCGCACGAGCCCGTTTATGTGAATGGTGTAAAGCTGCAGCCGACGCTGCGCTATCACCCCGGTCACGCTTGGGCAGCAGTGGAAGGCGCGGCGACGGCGCGCGTGGGTGTGGACGATTTCGCCGCTCGGCTGCTCGGCCCCGTCAGCAAGATCGATTTCCCTGTGGTGGGCCGCTGGATCCGCCAGGGTGAGAAGGCCCTCACCGTTCACCAGGAGGGGCGGGCGGCCGACATCATGTCGCCGGTGGAGGGCGAAGTGATCGAGATCAACGCCGAACTGGCCGAAGCCCCGGAACTGCTCCGCCGCGACCCCTATGGCAGCGGCTGGGTGGTGGTGGTCCATTCGCCGGACCTGGCCACCACGCTGCGAAACCTGCTGTCCGGGTCGCTGGCGCAACGCTGGATGGAGGACGCGGTGGACCGCCTGCGTCACTTCTTTGCCCCGGTTTCGCCGGCCATGGCTCAGGAGGCGGGACCGCTGCTCCCCGGCCTCTCCATCCAGCTCAACGACGCCGACTGGAAGAAGCTGCTCAAGGAGTTCTTCCTCAACTAATGCGGCTGCGCAGCAGGGGCGACACGAGCCCCGCCCGTACAGGGGAGAACAGATGAAGGGGATGGTGATCGACACCACCAGGTGCATCGGCTGCGGAGCGTGCCGCGAGGCCTGCCGGGCGCAGAACTACCTGCCCGAATCCAGCGACACGGACCTGAGCGAGCGCACTTACACCGTCGTCAAGCAGCAGAACGGGGTCAACTACCGGCGGCTGTGCATGCACTGCCTGGACCCCACCTGCGCGTCTGTTTGCCCGGTCGGTGCGCTCCGCAAGGACCCGCGTGGCCCGGTGACCTACGCGGCCGAGCGCTGCATCGGCTGCCGCTATTGCATGCTGGCCTGTCCGTTCGGCGTCCCGCGCTACGAGTGGACCAAGGCGCTACCGCTGGTTCGCAAGTGCACGATGTGCGCCGAGCGGGTGCTCTGCGGCGGGACTACTGCCTGCGCGGAAGCCTGCCCGGTAGGCGCCACCGTCTTCGGCGACCGCGATCAGCTCCTGCGGGAAGCGCGGGCCCGGATCGCCGCCGAGCCGAAGAAGTACGTCAACCGCATCTACGGCGAGCAGGAAGTGGGCGGCACCTCAGTGCTCTATCTCTCCTCGGTGCCCTTCGAGCAGCTCGCCCTGCGCACCGACCTGGGCAAGGAACCGCTGCCTCTGCTCACCTACCGCGTCCTGTCGAGGATTCCCCACCTGGTGGCGCTGGGCGGCGTAATGCTGGGTGGCGTGTGGTGGATTACCCGGCGGCGTATCCAGGTGGCGCGCGCCGAGGGTGGAAAAGACTAAGGGTAGCGGCGCCGGCGGGCCGGCCCCCGGCCGCGCAAGGCAAAGGAGGCGAGTGATGAGTGTCGCGGCTCAGCGCTGGCCGCGCCTGACCTTCTGGAAGCTGGTGTTGCTGGCGGTGGTGCTGGCAGGCAGCTACGCCACCGGCATCCGGTTCCTGCGGGGCCTGGGCCCCAGCACCGCGCTGAGCGACCAGTTCCCCTGGGGCTTGTGGGTCGGCTTCGACGTGCTGTGCGGCGTGGGCCTGGCCGCCGGCGGCTTCGCTATCACCGCCACCGTCTACCTGTTTCACCTGGAGCGTTTCCGGCCCGTTGTCCGCCCCACAGTCCTCACCGCCTTCCTGGGGTACCTGCTGGTGGTGTTTGCGCTGCTCTACGACCTCGGGCGTCCCTACCGCATCTGGCACGCCATCGTCATGTGGAATCCCCACTCGGTCATGTTCGAGGTGGCCTGGTGCGTGATGCTCTATACCGCCGTGCTCACCGCCGAGTTTCTGCCCGTTGTGTTCGAAGGGCTGAACTGGATGCGCGCAGCCAGTCTGATCAAGAAGTTTTCCGTGCCCCTGGTGGTGCTGGGCGTGATTCTTTCCACCCTGCACCAATCGTCGCTCGGCAGTCTGTACCTGATCGTGCCGCACAAGCTGCACCCACTGTGGTACTCGCCGCTGCTGCCCGTCTTTTTCTTCCTGTCGTCTGTGGCTGCGGGCCTGGGCATGGTGATCTTCGAGTCTTTCCTGAGCTACCGGGCGTTCCGCAAGCGCCTGGAGTTGGACCTGCTGGAGGACTTGGCCCGCACGGCCGCGGTCGTTCTGGCGGTCTACCTGGTGCTGCGCTTGGAGGCGCTCGGCGCGCAGGGTTCGCTGCACCACCTGGTCCTGCGCCAGGCCGAGACCTACTACTTCTGGATGGAAATCGCCCTGGGCGCCGTGCTGCCCATGACGCTGTTCGCCATTCCCCGGGTTCGGCGCCAGCCGCCGGGCCTGTTCCTGGCCGCGGTGCTGGCGGTGCTCGGCTTCGTGGCCAACCGATTGAACGTCAGCATCACCGGTATGGCCGCCTCCTCCGGCGTCGAGTACTTCCCGCGCTGGACTGAGATCGCGGTGACCTTGATGCTGGTGGCTCTGGGCTTTGCGGCATTCGCTCTGGCCGTCCGCTACCTGCCCGTTTTCGAGCGTCCGCCCGAGGACCGGTGGGCGGTCCGGGCAAGAACGATCGCGGGCGAACCCGCTCCCCTGGCGGGCGACTAGGAGGATTGGCGGTTCACCGCAGAGACGCAGAGGTGGCCGGGAAGAAAATCCAGGTTGCCGCCTGGTTCCGCGCTGCGGCGCCCTGTGATTCCTGGTTGGATGATTAAATGCGCTGGACACTGAGCCTGAAGCTGACGCTGTGGCTGGCCGTGGGCCTGGCCGGGGTGTTCGGCGTGGTCAGCTACTGGGGCCGGCGGGTGTACCGTGCGACGCTGGAGGAGACCAACACCACGGCCGCCGAGCGCATGAGTGATGTCATCAAGCGGGCCACGCGCCACTCCATGCTCCAAAACGCCCGCGAGGACCTCTACTTCACCATCCGCAGCATCGGCGCGCAGCCGGGCCTGAAACGCATTCGCATTTACAACCAGGAGGGCCGCATCTCCTTCTCTACCGAGCCGGATGAGGCCGGCCAACTGGTAGACAAGAACGCCGAAGCCTGTTACGGCTGTCATGCCCAGTCCGCCCCCCTGACCAGGCTGAACCGCCCGGACCGCGTTCGCTTCTTTCGCGAGGCATCGGGCGGGCGGGTGCCTGTCTCTTATACACATCTCCGAG
>CAYVGN010000269.1:0-4978 GCA_964451215.1 uncultured Acidobacteriota bacterium | reverse complement strand
ACCGAGGCCACCGTGCTCATCCAGGGCGAGAGCGGCACGGGCAAGGAGCTGGTGGCGCGCGCCATCCATAACCTCAGCCCCCGCCGCTACCTCCCCATGGTCATCATCCACTGCGGCGCCCTGACCGAGACCCTGCTGGAAAGCGAGCTGTTCGGGCACGAGAAGGGCGCGTTCACCGGCGCGCAGTACCGAAAGAAGGGGAAGTTCGAGGTAGCCGAGGGCGGGACGGTGTTCCTCGACGAGATCGGCGACATCAGCCTGAAGACCCAGACCGACCTGCTGCGCGTGCTGCAGGAGAAGGAAGTAACGCGGGTCGGCGGCAACCAGCCCATCAAGCTGGACTTCCGCGCCATCGCCGCCACCCACCGCGACCTGGAGCAACTGGTGCGGCAAGGCAGCTTCCGCGCCGACCTCTTCTTCCGCCTGAACGTGTTTAACATCCGGGTGGCGCCGCTGCGCGAGCGCCGCGAGGACACCCCGGTGCTGGTCGAACACTTCCTGCGAAAGTACGCCGGGGCCATGAACAAGCACTTCAAGAGTGTGGCTCCGGAGGCCATGGAGCTGCTGACGGCCCAGCCCTGGCCGGGCAATGTGCGCGAACTGGAGAACGCCGTGCAGCGCGCCATGGTGGTGGGGCGTGAGCCGGAACTGCGGCTGCAGGATTTCTCTTTCGCCACCAGGCTTGCCGGCGAGCGGCCCCGTTCCCTGGAGGAAGTGGAGCGCCTGCACGTCGAAGAGGTGCTCCGCGAGTGCGGCTGGAACCAGAGCCGGGCGGCACGCATCCTGGGCATTGATCGCGTCACCCTCTACCACAAAATCAAGCGCTACGGGCTCAAGAAACCCGGCGGCGAAAAGACGCTTGAGCCGGCAGCCAATGAGTGAACCCGCAGGTTCCGCCGATTCACACAGGTACAACCGGTGAGTTTTGCGGAATCCGCGGTTCCTTCCAGCCCATGCTGACCGTGGAACTGATGGCGCTCGGACAGCCGGCTGCGGCCTGGTTACCCGGGCTCGCCGAGGCGCTGCGGCACGCCGTCGGGTGGCGCTGCGTGCTGGCGCCTGATGTCCTCGACCCCGGCTTCGCCTACCTGCCCGCGCGCGGCCAGTTCTCTTCCAGCGCCATTCTCCAGCACCTTGAGGAGCGGTACGCCCTGGCGCCCGCTTCCAGCCTGTGCCAGGACGGCCCGGGAGCGACGCAGGTGGAAACCCTGCGCCACTCGGGCCGTGCCCTGCTCGGGGTCACCGACGTGGACCTGGCCCTGCCTATCTTCACCTTCGTCTTTGGAGAAGCAATTGACGGCGGGGCCTGCGCGGTCATCTCCGGGCACCGCCTGCGGCAGGAGTTCTACGGGCTACCGGCGGACCCGGCGTTGTTCGACCAGCGCCTCCTCAAAATGGCGCTGCACGAAGTGGGTCACACGCGTGGCCTGCGGCACTGCGCTTCCTGGGAGTGCGTGATGGCCACTTCCTACAGCATCGAGCGCCTGGACCTGAAATCTGCCGTCTTCTGTCCCTCGTGCGCTTCTCGAATTTGAACCATCGGGTCTCCCGTGAACCTGGCTGGCGACCCGAAGTCGCCGCGGGTGACTCACTGCGGCGAGCTGGCCCCTGCCCGCCTTTGTGCTTGCCCCCAAAAAGCCGTAATATAGCCCCAGACACCTGTAGCAAGGAGGTTGCCATGCTGAGAGACCTGACCCGTCGTCATTTCCTGGGCGCCGCTTCGGCCGCGGCCGGCTGGCTTTCCCGCCCGGCCTCGCGGATGAGAGCCGCCACTGTTGGCCAGCCGTATCAGGAGGAAAAGCCTGCCCTGCTGGGTGGGAAGCCGATCCGCACCGAGAAGTTTCCGTCCTGGCCGGTCATCGCTGATAACGATGAAACGGCGCTGGTGACGGTGCTGCGCAAAGGCCGCTGGAACCGGCTGGACGGCAACTACACCCAGCAGTTCGAAGAAACGTGGGCCAGGACGCTGGGGGCCAAGCATTGCCTGGCCACCGCCAACGGCACCAGCGCCCTGTTTGCCTCGCTGAATGCGCTGGGGATCGGACCGGGTGACGAGGTCCTGGTGCCTCCCTATACCTTCGTGGCCACCGTCAACGTGGTGCTGCTGCAGCATGCGCTGCCGGTGTTCGTGGACACCGACCCGGAAACCTTCCAGATGGACGCGCGCCGGGTCGAGGCCGCCATCACCTCCCGCACCCGCTGCATCCTGCCGGTGCACCTGGGCGGCTCGGCCGCCGACCTCGACCTCATCCTGGAGGTGGCCCGCCGGCGCAAGATCCCGGTACTGGAGGACGCCTGCCAGGCCCACCTGGCCGAGTGGCGCAAGCGCAAGGTCAGTACCTGGGGCGCTCTGGGCTGCTTCAGCTTCCAGGCTTCCAAGAACCTGAACTCAGGTGAGGGTGGGGCCATCATCAGCGACGACGCCGACCTGATCGCGTTCTGCAGCAGCTTCCACAATCAAGGCCGGGGCGCGCCGGGCGCCGGCTTCTCTTACGTGCGCAACGGCTCCAACCTGCGCCTGACCGAGTTCCAGGCCGCCATCCTGCTGGAGCAGTTGAAGCGGCTGGAGGAGCAGTCGCGCACCCGCGAGCGCAACGCCGAGTACCTCACCAACCACCTCCGCGAGATTCCCGGCATCAGTCCCGCTAGAATGTACGAGGGGTGCACGCGCAACGCTTACCACCTCTACATGTTCCGTTACGACAAGGCGCACTTCGCCGGCCTGCCGCGTTCCCGCTTCCTCAAAGCCTTGCAGGCCGAGGGCATCCCTGGCTCGGGCGGCTACTCCCCGCTGAACAAGGAGCCGTTCCTGAAGAACACGCTCCAGTCGCGCGCCTACCGCTCGGTTTACTCCGAGAAGGAGCTGAAGGCCTGGGAGGAGCGCAACCACTGCCCGGCCAACGACCGGCTTTGCGAGGAGGCCGTCTGGTTCACCCAGACCATGCTGCTCGGCCCGCGCCGCGACATGGACCAGATAGCCGACGCCATCCGCAAGATCCAAAAGCACGCCCCGGCGCTCGTTCGCTCCTGAGTCGAACCACGCGGGCACAATCACACCCAGGCTTCTGCAATAGCAGGCTGGCATCTGCTTGCTGAGGCTCGCGCTTCGCCCGCGTGGGGCGAATTCAGGAAGAGCCGCGGCGGCGGGGTGAGGCGGCGGCCTTGGGGACCAGGGGGACGGTGACCGAGCCGAGGGCCCCGCTGGCAACGTCGCGGGCCACAATGCGAAGCTGCTCGGCGCCCTCCGCCAGATCGAGTTCCCCGCTCAGCGCCAGCCCGTGCTGCTGTGCCCGCGCATAATCCTGCGCTGGCATAGCGATCCGGATGCTTTGGCCGCGGCTGCCCAGGTTGCGCCCGTCCGCCGTCGCTTGCACAAAGGCCATGTCCAAGGTGCCCGCCCACTCCCCTTCCTTCGGGGCCAGCGTCACGTCGCCCGGCGGGATCAGGATTTCGAACTTGAGCGGCCTGGTGTTGACCGGCCCGCCCGGGCCCGCTTCCGGGAGACGAACGCTCATCCGCAGGCCGGTGGCCTCCAGCGGGCTCCAGGCTGCTGCCCGGACGATTGCCTCGCGCTCTTTCTTCCCCAGCGGCTCGTCGGGGAAGGCGAAGTAGCCGCGGCGGTGGCGGGCCTCCACGCCCTTGCGCTTCACCACCACCTTGATTTGCCGAAAGCGGCCGTCCCACTTCTCGTGCCTCGGGTAGTAGCTCAGGACGTAGGTCACGCGAGTATCGCTGATGGCCCGGCGGATGGAGCCCTGGATGTCGTTCGTATTGTAGAAGGCGCGCCCGCCGGTGAGTTCCGCCAGGTCCTGCATGGTCCCCAGGCTGCTCCAGTGCGTTTGCGAGGCGCGGCGCGCGGCCGCCTCGCGCGCCGGGCCGCTGCGCACGCTGGAAGCCGGGCTGAAGGCCGGATCGAGCTGGTACAGGCCCACCAGGCCGCGCGCGTCCACCGGGTAAATGGCCATGTTGGCGCCGCCCAGGGCCCGCGCGGCGCGTTCCATCTCCCGCGAAAATGTGCGCCGGTCGGCCCGTGGGTTGGGATTGTCCAGGTTGATAGCGATGGGAAAACTTCCGGAGACCCAGATCAGGTTCTTGCGCCCGGGCAGGCGCGCGAGGTGGTTGGCGATGGCCTCGAACGCGCCCAGCGTCCGCTCCGCGCGGCGCCTCGTGTAGAAGTCGCTTATGAGCTGGTTGGCCTCGCGCAGGAACTCGTCCAACTCCGCGATGCCGGTGTCCGGCTCCTCCGGCTCGGACGCCTCCAGTTCGGCGGCGTGCTGCCCTTTGTGCCGCGCCAGAACGCGCAGAAGCGAAGCGGTGCTGTTGGAGAAATCGTGCAGGACGCGCAGTTGGCGGCCCAGCGCGTAAATGGCCACCCGGTCTTCCGGACGCACCTGTTCGAGGAACTTGATGATCTGGTTACGGGCGTAGGCCTGGTCCTCCCAGCGCGTGTTCAACCCGTCAAGCAGGATCACCGTCAGGCTGGTCGGTATGCCGCCCCGGCGCTCCAGGTAGTTGGAGAATGTGTTAGCGGGCAGGACTTCAGCGCTCAGCACTCGCTCGCTGGACTCCACCGAGAAAAAGCTGACCTTCTGTTGCCGGCCTTCCTCGAGCAGAAGGAAATCGTCCTCGGTCAGGCCGGCGACCGGCTCTCCCTTCTTGTCGTGCGCGACCACGCTGACCTGCACCAGTCGCGTGGTGACGCGCAGCACCGGCTCTTCCTGTCGCGCCGGCGCCGTCGTGGACTGCGGCGGCGCCGGCGGAGCCAGCCAGACCGCGCACAACAGGGCTGTTGCCGCCCGCACTGTCCCATCCCGCAAGCTCATCTCTTCCCCGCAAGCCTACCACGCCCGCCGGCCTCCCCGTGCTAGAATCGAGACGCTGCCTTCGCCTCGGGCGCCCGTAGCTCAGGGGAGAGAGCATCTGCCTTCTAAGCAGAGGGCCGCAGGTTCGAATCCTGCCGGGCGCGCCATGTCTCTTC
>CAYVGN010000268.1:1287-4984 GCA_964451215.1 uncultured Acidobacteriota bacterium | reverse complement strand
GAGGAGAAGCTGGATGAGGTGGCCGACAAGGCGGAAATCGCCGCCGAAGAGCGGTTGCTGGACCTGCTGGTCCCGCCGCCGCCGGTCGGCGCCGACGGCGACCGCACCGAAAGCTACCAGCGCACCCGCGAGAAGTTCCGCCAGCATCTGCGCGAGGGCAAGCTCGACGACCGCGTGGTGGAGGTCGAGGTCCGCGAGCGCAACATGCCTTCCTTCGAGATCATTACCTCCAGCGGCATCGAGGAGATGGGGATCAACGTTAAGGACATGCTGCCGGGTTTCTTCGGCGCCAAAACCAAGAGGCGCAAGGTGCGGGTAGCCGAGGCCATCGACTACCTGATCCAGGAGGAGGAGCAGCGGCTGATTGACATGGACCAGGTGACCCGCGTGGCGGTCGAGCGGGTGGAGCAATCCGGCATCATCTTCCTCGATGAGGTGGACAAGATCGCGGGCCGCGAGAGCGGCCACGGGCCGGACGTGAGCCGGGAGGGCGTGCAGCGCGACATTCTGCCTATCGTGGAGGGCACCACCGTCAACACCCGTTACGGCATGGTGCGCACCGATTACGTCCTGTTCATCGCGGCCGGCGCCTTCCACGTCTCCAAACCGTCCGACCTGATCCCCGAGCTGCAGGGGCGCTTTCCTATCCGCGTTGAGCTGCAGTCGCTGAGCGTGGAAGACTTCGTGAAGATCCTGAAGGAGCCCAAGAGCGCGCTGATCAAGCAGTACACGGCGCTGCTGGAGACCGAGGGCATCAAGCTCAGCTTTACCGACGAGGCTCTGGCCGAGATCGCCCGCTATGCCGCCCTGGTCAACGAGGGGACCGAGAACATCGGGGCCCGCCGGCTGCACACCATCATGGAGCGGGTGCTGGACGAGGTCAGCTTCGAAGGGCCTGACCTCAAGAAGAAGACGGTGAGGGTGGACGCCGCCTACGTGCAGAAGCGGCTGGCGGACATCGTCAAAGACCAGGACCTCTCCCGCTACATCCTCTGATTTGAGTTCAAAGTCCAAAGTCCAGGGCCGAAAGTCTTCCGGCGGCGCCGCGGGGCGTACTGCGGGCTTTGGGCTTTGGGCCGTGGACTTCTTCGTTCTGCTGGCCCTGGCTGCGTGCGCGCTGGCGGCGGTCGGCTGCGGCGTGCAGGGCGAGCCGCTGCCGCCGCTGCTGAACGTGCCCCTGCGCGCCGAAATCGCCGGGGTACAGCGGGGCAGCCGGGCGCTGCTGTCCTGGCAGATGCCGGCGCAGACGACCGAAGGCCAAGCCGTGCGCCCGGACAAGCTGGGGCCGGTGGAGGTCTACCGGGCGGCACTTCCGGGTCTGCGGGCCGCGGTGAGCCTGCAGGAATTCCAGGCAGCCGCCCAGCGCATCGCACAACTGCCTCCGCTCCAGACTCAGTATGTGGAGGAACTGCCCCGCGAGCGGGCGGGCGGCACTCTCGCCTACGCCGTGCGTCTGCTCAACCGCCACGGAGACGCTGCCGGCTTCTCCAACATCGCTGCCATTCCGGTTCTTGCCGCGCTGCCCGCTCCGCCGCGCCTGCGGGCGGAGCCGACGGAGAAGGCAGTTGTGGTGGAATGGCCGGCCGTGCCGGGCGCTGCCGCCTATCACCTGTACCGGGCTGAGGAGCCACAGCCGGACCGAGGTTCCCCCAGTTTCCAGTTGCTGGCCAGGGTGCCCGCGCCGGACTCAACAACCCAACCCGTGCGCTACCCCGATCCCGACTTCGCCTTCGACCGGCGGTACCGCTACTTCGTGCGCGCGGTGGGGGTTCGCGGCCCGTTCCAGGCGGAAAGTGAGGATTCGCCCCCGGTCGCCATCCGTCCCGAGGATACCTTCCCGCCTGGTGTCCCCGGCGGCCTGGTCGCTGTCGTAACCGCCGCGAGCGGCGGAGCCCCGGTCGTAGAACTCACCTGGGAACCGAATACCGAGGCGGACCTGGCGGGCTATGCAGTCTTTCGTGGCGAGAACGGCGGAGCGGTTCGTCGCCTCAACAGCAACCTGTTACAGTCGCCCGCCTTTCGTGACGAGAATGTAAGGGCGGGCACGGCTTACACCTACGCCGTGAGCGCCGTGGATCAGAAGGGCAACGAAAGCGCCCGCTCGGAAGCGGTCACCGTCAAGCCCTGAAGTGTGTCCCCAAATCTCAGGTTCCAGGTTCCAGGTTTCAGGTTTCAGGCCTCAAGTCCCACGTCCCAAGTCCCAGGTCCCACGTCCCAGGTCCCACGTCCCAGGTCCCAAGTCCAAGGTCTGAAGCCCAAGGTCCAAAGTCCAAAGTCCAAAGTCTCAAGTCCAACGTCTCAAGTCCCAAGTCCCAAGTCCCAGGTCCCAAGTCCAAGGTCTGAAGCCTGAAGCCTAAGGCCTAAAGCCTAAAGCCTAGAGCCTGGACCCGGGGTGGACGAATTGCGGTAAACTAGTGCCGTGACCAGCTAGTTTTGCGGCTCTGGGGGATGCCTCCCCGGTCGCGCTTTCCGTGACTGGCTGGCTCTGCAAAACCTCGAAACTTGCTGGTCACGGTACTAGTGGCGTTCTCGCGGGACGCGTTATGGCAGAGCCCTCCCCAATACCGGAAGCATCGCTGGAGGTGGTCGAGGCCGACGGCAAACGGAGCGTGGTGCAGATCACGCAAACGCCCTTCTTGATCGGCCGCGGGGCCGAGGAGAGCAACGACCTCCAACTGGCCGATAAGCGCGTTTCAAGGCGCTCCGCGGCAGTGGTGCTGGTGGAGGGCAGGTTCTGCCTGCAGGACCGCGGGCAGCGACAGGGCGTCTTCGTCAACGGCGAAAAGATCACGGCCCGGGTACTGAAGGACGGGGACACGATCACGCTGGGCACCGCCGATACCGTACAACTGGTCTTTCACACCACCGAGGCGCGCGAGACGTTGCCCGAACTGCTCTCCCGGCTGGGGAGCGCGGCTGAACTGGAACCGGGAGCGCGCGACTTGCGGCAGTTGAGCCTGCTGCTGGAGGCCACCGCCCTGCTGCAGGCGCGCCTGCCGTTGGAAGAGGTGCTGGGGGCCATGGTGGACCGCGCCATCGCCATCACCGACGCCGACCGCGGGCTGCTACTGGAGGAGGAGTTGGGGGGCGGCTTCCGGGCCCTGGTGGCGCGGCAGCAGGGAGGCTGCAGCCTGCCCACCGACAGCATCACGCCCAGCCAGACCGTGCTCAGCCACGCGCTGGAGCAGCAGCGTGGCGTGATCGAGGAGGACCTAACGCAGGCGGCGGCGGCCTTCCGAGCCGCCGCCAGCGTCGTGCTGCAGCGACTGCGCACCGTGGTCGCTATCCCACTGTTCTCGCAGCCGCAGATGCGCGCTGGCGAGGCCAGCACCTTCGCCGTCCGCAGCCAGTTGCTGGGTCTGCTTTATCTCGACAGCCGCCGCCCAGCCGCCTTCTCCAACTTGCAGCGGCAGATACTGGACGCGCTGGCGCTGGAAGCAGCCAGCGTGCTCGACAATGCGCGCCTGGTGCAGAAGGAGCGCGAGCGGCGCCGCCTGGAGCAGGAACTGGCCATCGCTCGTGACATCCAGCAGGCGCTGCTGCCCCGGGCGCTGGTGCAGGCCCCATACCTGCAGGTCACCGGGATCAACCGTTCCTGCCTGGCCGTCGGCGGTGACTACTACGACCTGATCGAAGTGGGCGACGGGCGGGTGGCCTTCGTGGTCGCCGACGTCTGCGGCAAAGGGCTGGGCGCAGC
>CAYVGN010000268.1:0-1277 GCA_964451215.1 uncultured Acidobacteriota bacterium | reverse complement strand
GGCTTCTTCTCGGTCATGGTGCTGGGGCAGGAGCCGGCGCCGCTGTTCAACCACATCAACCGCTTCATCTGCCAGCACTCCGACATGAAGCGCTATGCCACCCTGTTCTTCGGCCTGGTGGATCCTGCCGGCCGACTGGATTTCATTAACGCCGGGCATCTTCCTGCTGTCCTCATCCGCCGGGGCCAAGTCTCGTTTGCCTTCCACAGCAGTTGCGTCCCGGTCGGGCTCCTGCCGGAAGCGAAGTACGGCGCCGAGAGCGCGATGCTGGAGCCCGGCGACACGCTCGTCCTGATGACGGACGGCATCACCGAGGCGATGGACCCTGAGGAACAGCAGTTTGGCTCGGAACGGCTCCAGGAGGCGGTGCGCCAGCACGCCGGCCAGCCCATCGAGCAACTGCAGGCGGCCATCCTCGCAGCAGTCGAGAAGTTCGCCTGCGGCGCCTATCAGGCCGACGACCTCACCCTCCTCATTCTTCGCTACCTCGGCTCCCACGGGGATCCGCGAACCGCTTGCTGACCTTTTGCAGTAGCATGGTACTGCTCGATCGGGGCCTGGCAGCCGGCGTGCCTCCCATTTGCTGCCCCGCGGCAACCGGAATCCGTTTCAGGTGAGCCAGCTTGTGAGACAAGACAGCCTGACGGCGGAGACAGGCACGGGGGCCAGGAATTCTGCCGGCCGTGAAATTTTGAACCTTGGACTTCAGAGTCCCCCGTGAGGTTGATCCTGCTTCTTTATCCGGCCGTTTGCCTGCTGCTGGGCACTGTCTCGGGCGCGGCCGGGTGGCGCAGCGAGGCGGCCATGCACGCGGTGGTCGCGCTGGCGCTGGTGGCTGTTTTTGCCGCTGCCCATCGCCGTGAACAGTGGCCGCTAGTGGGCGGGCTGTTTGAGCCTGCGCTCGGGTTGTTGTTGTTGGCGCTGGCCGCGGGCGCGCTGGAGTCGTCTTGCGCCGGGCGGAGCTGGCGCCTGCTGGTTCTGGCAGCTTCGGCAGCGGCTGTCTTCTACCTGGTGCTGGGCGCCGGGCGCAGTACCTGCGAGCTTCTGGCTCGCCGGGTCCTTCCCGCAACCGCGTCGGCCGCGGCGTTGCTAGGGCTGGCCGGGTACGCCCTGGGCTGGACCGCGCGGGTAGCCGCGCCCCTGGGTCATCACAACTACATGGCGGGCTTCTTGCTGCTGCACCTCCCGCTGACCGCCGCGGCCGCCGGCAGCGCCCCTTCCCACCCCCTGCGGCTGGTGTGGGCGGTCGCCGTGGCCCTGCAGGCGCTCGCTGACAA
>CAYVGN010000267.1:0-4994 GCA_964451215.1 uncultured Acidobacteriota bacterium | reverse complement strand
AGCGCTACCCCGGGCGCTTCGTGGCCTGCGTCAACATCCCGTGGCAGAGAATTGACGAGCCCCAGTTCCCCAAGCTCGCCGTCCAGATCATCGAGGAGGCCTACCGGGACGGCGCGCGCTGCGTGAAGGTTTTCAAGAGCCTGGGGCTGGGCACGCGGGACTCCTCAGGCCGGCTGGTGCGCGTGGACGACCCGCGGGCCGACGCCGTCTGGGCCAGGGCCGGCGCCCTGCGCATCCCGGTCTTCATCCACAGCGGCGATCCGGCCGCCTTCTTCCGCCCTCCCACCCCCGACAACGAGCGCTACGCCGAGCTGAGCGTCCACCCGGAGTGGAGCTTCTACGGCGAGAAGTGGCCCACGCGCGAAGAGATCCTGGGACAGTTGCTGCGCGTGGTGGCCCATCACCCGGAGACCGACTTCGTCGGCCTGCATTTCGGCAACAACCCGGAGGACCTGCGCTGGGTGGCCCGGGTGATGGAGCGCTTCCCGAACTACTACCTGGACACCGCGGCGCGCATCGGCGAGATCGGCCGCCACGACCCCGCCGAACTGCGCGCCCTGTTCCTCCGCTACCAGGACCGCGTCCTGTTCGGCAGCGACGCCGTCTACACCGCCGACCACCTCACGCTCGGCGTGCCCGAGCCGCGTTCCAAGACGCTGGAGGAGTCACGCCAGTTCTTCGGCCGCCACTGGGAGTTCTTCGAGACAAACCGCCGCAACATGGATCATCCCAGCCCGCTGCAGGGCAACTGGAAGGTGAACGCTATCCAGTTGCCCCCGCCGGTGCTGCGCAAACTATACTCGGAGAACGTGAAGCGCCTGATCCCGGCTCTGCAATAACGCACAGCGCAGCTTCCGGTGCGCCGTCAGCAGCCCCATGCCGGTCATCTGGAAGCTGCCGTCCCCCACCAGCTCCACCGCCTTGCGATTGGGAAAGGCCAGTGCCGCCGGGACCACGGCGCTACCACGAAGCCCCCGGCCTGCCCGTCAGAGCACTTGTGCCGCGGGCAAGGAGAAGCTCGTTGCGACCACCACCGGCTACTCGTAGTGCGTCCACAGGCGCAAGACCTTCACGATCTTGTCGCGCTTGAGCACCTGGTAGACCAGTCTGTGTTGAATGTTAATTTTTCGTGAGTACGCACCGGCGAGGTCACCGACCAGCTTTTCATACGGCGGTGGGCTTTGGAAAGGATTCTGCTCGAGGATTCGGAGAAGGCCTTCGGCGTTTTCCCTTAGCCCTGCTCTGGCCAGCTTCTTGGCGTCTTTTTGCGCCCGCGGCGTGTAAACGACCTTCCACTTCACCATGCCAGGCGCTCGCTGCACGCCTCGACGGGCGTTTTCATGCCCCTCCTGATGGACCGCCTCATGCCGGGAATGGACAGCAGGTAGAGTGTTTCCACCATGGCCCGCCAATCCGCTTCGCTGACCACCACCGCATTGCACCGCTTGCCTTTGATCAGAATCGGTTCATGATTGTTGGCCGCCTGATCGAGCAAGCGGTAGAAAGTCGCCCGTGCCTCCGTTGCAGTAAGTGTCTTCATTGCAATTTCTGTCCACACCGAACGCCAATCGTACGTAATTCCGTACGTCTTGTCAAGCCGCCCCTCCCCCCAGGGGACGCAAGTCAGAGCCACGAGCAGCGGGATCAGCGAGCGATCCCTCCCAAAAGCCTTGCGGAGGCAGCTTACAACAAGAGGCCGATGAGTTGAGGGTGCAGGGCCCGGCCCCGCAGAACGGGGTCCGGGCCGGGGGCTGGTGCCCAACGCTGGTGCTCTGATCGGCTGAAAAGGTGCCCCGCGCGGTGGTAGCGCCGGCATCTTGCCGGCTGGTTCGGCGGTTATGAAACAGCTTCTACTCGTTCCGCGTCCACAGGCCCAGGACTTTTACGATCCGTTCGCGCTTCAACACCTGATGAACCAGCCGGTGCTGGCTGCTGATCCGCCGCGAGTACGCGCCGGCCAGGTCACCAACCAGCTTTTCCTACAGCAGGGGAGTCTGGGACGGCTTCCGCCGAAGGATCAGCAGCAGCCGCCGGGCGTTTTCTTTCGGCCCCGCTCGGGCGGCCTTTTTCGCATCGGGCTGCGCCTGTGCTGTGAAGACGGCCTTCCATCTCACCTTTCCAGCGCTCGGTGCAGGCCCTCGGCCATGCTTGGCGGTGGCGGGAGGTGCTCTTGCAGTTTGCCAGCCCGGGGCACAGCAACCCCAGGCGCCACTCCCCCGGGAACCGTCGCCCTCACTTGCAGGGTGTCCGGCTCCATAGCGACGGCCTTGGAACGCTGTGCCCCGGAATCCTGCGCGCTGCGCACATAGCCCGGTGTGCCCCGGTGAGCAAGCGAAAAGTAGCGCCAGATTGGGGATGGCGCAGGTTGGCGTGGGTGGGACCACCTTGGGGGAGGCGAGAGGCGGCGGCCAGCAGCTGAGAACAACGTTGGCAGTCGAGGGCGCCGGGTCGGAGGCAAAATAGGGGCTTGCATGTAAGTGACTGACTGGTTATACTTTGCGCAACTTTCGGGGGCACCCATGAGGCAAGCCAACCTGTCAATGCCCGATCAGGGCCGGGAATCGGAGCCAGCCCGGCTGAATGGGTGGAAGGAGATTGCCAACTACCTGGGGAAGGGTGTGCGCACGGTCCAGAGGTGGGAGAAAGAGCTGGGCTTGCCCGTACACCGGATTCACACGGCCACCGGCGAGATTGTCTACGCCTACGCGAGCGAGATTGACCGGTGGCTGGCGGGGAGCGAGAGCCAGAGGTTGCAGGTGGCAGGTGGCGGGTTGCAGTCGCCACCCACCGAAGCCGGCAAGATGCCAGCGCTACAGCAGGGTTCACCAAGCCGCCAAGCAGAGGAGGGTCTGGAATATCCGGCGGCCGGGGCTGAGCGCTGGCGATGGCCAACCGTTGCGGTTCTTCTTGCGCTTGCGGGACTTGGAACCGCGTTGTGGCTGGCGACCGGACGGAGCCGCGGGCAGCCGGCCATCTGGCGCGTCGAGGACAACAAGCTGAGGGTCTTTGATGCCCAGGGGAAAGCGCTTTGGGAATATCACGGCGACTCTCCGCTCGTCGAGACTGCCTACCGCCAAGACAACTTGCCGGGGCGGCTGGTGGCCATCGAGGATCTGGACAACGATGGGAACAGCGAGGTCCTCTTCGTTGGATCCCCCGAGGAAGCCGCAGCTCGTCGGCTCTGTTGCTTTGATAGTGGCGGCCGACGGAGATTTTCCTACGAGCCCTCCAGGGCCGTGGCGCGGAGCGTGACGTTCGGGAGCGAAGAATATGCTTCGCCCTTCGTGCTCCTTCGCTTTTTTCTAACAGCCACGCCAGAAGGCAAGAAGCACATCTGGGCGGTCTCACTGCATAACCTTTGGTTTCCGGCGGTGTTACAGAAGCTGGATGCCAGCGGACAGGTGCTGGGGGAATACTGGAGCAACGGGCATATTTTGACAGTGAAGGATGGGGTAATCGGCGGCCGTCATTATCTTCTGGTCGGCGCGACAAACAACGAACATTACGGGGCCAGCCTGGCGGTGCTGGACTACGATAACCCCACCGGGTCAGCACCCGCGCAGAATCCCTACTATCGGTGCATGACCTGCCCGGCGGGACAGCCGCTCGCGTTTCTGGTGTTTCCGCGGATGGAGTCTTCCCGAGAATTTAACACGCGGCCGTATGTGAGTGACATACGCGTGCAACCCGGTGGCTACCTCTCCGTGGCGGTACTTCAGCCGGCCCTACCTGTCTCGGGCGAACTAGAGCCGCTGGACTTCCCCGTTTTTTACAGGCTGAACTCGCAATTCGAGGTTATTGAGGCGGAGATCGGCGACACGTACGAGCAGGGTCATGTGCGGCTAGAGTTGATGGGGCGGCTGAAGCACCGGTTCGGGCCCAGGTGCGAACGCGAGTTGTGGCCGGTGCTGGCGTGGAATGGGGAGAGGTTTGTGGCAGTCAGGCCAGGGAGGTAGGTCGCAGGTGGCAGCAACGGACTGCGCGTGCGCGCGTGTTACGAGCCTGCAACCTACAGACCTGTCACCTACAACCTGCAACCTACTCCTGGCGGGTGACTGGGAGGGCCTGCGGGGGCTTGGTGATCTGACCGCGGTAGGCTTCCTCCAGGATGATGCCGTTCTTGGTGATGGTCTGGCCGGTAGCGCGGTCCATCTCCACGCGCGACTTCTGGTAGTCATTCAGGGCTTTTACTTCCGCACTCTGAGCAGCGGCCAGGTCGCGCTGCGCCTGGATCACCAGGAAGATGGTGGAAGCGCCGAGCTGGAATTTCTTCTGCTCGGCGTCCAGCGTGCGCTCCTGCAGCTCACGCTGCTTCTGTGCGGCCTCCAGGCGGGCGCGGTTCTGCTGCAAGGCGATCAGGGCGTTCTGCACCTCCACCCGCACCGAGTTTTCCAGTTGCCGCAACCGCAGTTGCGCCTGGCGGTCCTCGAGTTGCGCCTGGGCGGCGTCGGCCTGGGCGGAGCGGTTCTTGACGGGGATGTTGAGTGTGAGGCCGAAGGCGTAGTCAGGGAAATCACTGCCAAAGGCCTGGCCCAGGGCATTAGAAAGCCCGCCGCGCAGGTTGGTTGGGATCTGGGTGGGTTCGGTCTGGCCGGGCCGCATGAAGGGGGTGGGCTGGCCAGCGGTGCCGCGACCGCCCCAGTAGGCAAAGGCGTCGAGGGAGGGCAGCAGGGCGTTCTTCACTGCCTTGATGGAGATCTCGCGATTAGTTAGGTCAATGCGCGACTGGGCCAGTTCGGGCCGGGCGGAAAGCGCCGTCCCTACCAGCTCCTGGATGGGCACCACCGGCTCGACCGGCGGCACGCTGATACGGTCCGTAGGCACCACCCGCGCTGCGATGATGGCTGGATCGGTCAGGTTGCGCAGGACCAGGTTCTTCAGCGAGGTCTCAAGCTGCTGCAGCGCGGTCTGCGAGACGATCAGGTCCTGGCGGGTGCGCGCCACTTCGGCCTCCGCCCGCACGATCTCGATGGGCGCCAGCGTGCCGATCTCCA
>CAYVGN010000266.1:0-5002 GCA_964451215.1 uncultured Acidobacteriota bacterium | reverse complement strand
CGGGGCTTGCAGTTGCCGGGGGAACGCCAGGCGGTGGCCATGGCGGTTTTCGGCTTGACCGGCCTCGGCTTCTTGCCCGCTCAACTTCTGGCATTCACGACTGCCGTCCTGCACGGCCTCCGGCGGTTCGATGCCGCTCTGGCGCTGTCGGTGGCGGCCACGCTGCTGCGAGCGGCAGGCATCGTGGCGTTGCTGGCCGCTGGGTTCGGGTTGCTGGCGGTTGCCGCTTGGCAGACGTTGACCGCCGCGCTGGTGGCGGCCGCGGGACTGGCCGTGGTGGGCCAGATGTTTCCGGCGTTCCGGCTGCGCGGAGGTGTGCTCGACTGGCGCCTCCTCCGCTCCCGCCTCCCCTTTGCCATGATCAGCCAGTTGACTTCAGGGGCCATTGACCTGGTCTGGCAGGTAATCCCAGTCCTGATCCGGGTGACGCGCGGTTCGGTGGCAATCACACCCTACCACGTGGGGCAAAGGTTCCCGCTGGCTGTTTCGGCCTTCAACTGGCGCGCCGCCGAAGCCCTTTTTCCGGCGGCCAGCAGAGACGCGCCGCAAGATCTGGCGCAGGGCCGCGAACTCCTCAGAACGGGCACGCGCTGGAGCTTGCTGCTGACGGTCCCGCTGTGCCTGGTGCTGTGGATTGTGGCCCCGAGCTTGCTGCGCGCCTGGCTGGGCGAAGCTCCCGCGGAAATGTTGGCGGTGCTGCGAATCACCAGCGCGGCGGTGGCGGCCGATGCGCTCGGGGTGGCAGCCGTCCAGGTGCTCTGGGCGGCTGGCGGGGCGCGGACCGTGCTCCTTATCCTCGGCCCGGGCACCCTGGCCTACCTGGCACTCACTGCCGGGCTGCTGGCGGGGCTAGGACTTGCCAGCGTGGCCTGGGGACTGTTCACCTTGATGTTGTTGCGCTCGCTCTTGCTGCTACGGGCCGCCTCGCGCGCCTACCGGTTTTCGGCTGCCAGCTTGATCCTGGAAAGCATCCGGGCGATGCTGCTCCCGGTGTGCGTCTGCGCCGGGGCCGCCTCGGCTCTGCTCTACCTGGTCAAGGGCAGCGGCTGGGCGGGCGTGATAACAACGGCCGCAGCGGCAACGGCGGCCTACGGAACGGCCCTGTACTTCGGCCCCTCCCGCGAAGAGGAACGCGCCTTCCTGCGGGCCTTGTTTGCTCTGCCCGGGTTCCTGGTCCGCCTGGCCGGCGGCCGCCTCCAGCGCGCGCTTCGCCGGGGGGTTGCCCCGTAGCGGGCTGCTGAAAAACGCCCTCTGAGCAACGCAGCAGCTCCGGGCGAACTGCGGAAGCTTGTGATTCTCTTGATTCGGCCCGCAAGGTGGACAGGCAAGAATGCCTGTCCCACTGCGTTTTTCGTCTTTATAGACAGCAGCCTGCCGACTCCAGTTACGGGGCCGACATGGACACGACGTTGAAAGTCTCCGTCGTCATAGCCACGTTCAATCGCCGTCCACTGTTGGGGCGCACGCTCCCCACCGTTCTGGCGCAGGATTTCCCCGCCGACCAATACGAAGTGATCGTAGTTGACGACGGTTCGACCGACGGAACAGCGGAGTTCCTGCGCGGTGTGAAGGCGGACTGCGCCTTTTCGGTGCTGGAGCAGCCGAATCAGGGCCAGGCGGTGGCGCTGAACACCGGCCTCAGAGCGGCGCGCGGGGACTGGGTGCTCTTTCTTGATGACGACAACCTGTGCCATGGGAGGCTCCTGAGGGCGCACGTGGCGGCGCATGCCGATGCCGACCCGGCGGTGGTTTTCGGGGTGTGCTCAGTGGCCACGGAAAGTCCGCGCACGCTGGCCACGGACTGGATGCAGGCGTGCACCGACGACTGGCTGCGCCGGCTCCAGCGCCAAGGCGGTCCCCGGTTCCCGCAGGATGCCACCGTGTTCTTCAACTGCTCGGCGCCCGGCGCGACGCTGCGGGCCAGCGGCGGATTCGATGAAGAGCTGGCGCGGGTGCGCCACTTCGATGCCGACCTGGGCCTGCGCCTCTGGAAGATGGGGGCGCGGTTTCGCTTCCAGCCGGAGGCGATCGTGCACCAGATCTACGTGAAAACCGCCCAAGTCCTGGTGCACCGGGATGCGCGGCAGTCGGGGAGGAACGAGCTGGTCCTGTGCCGCAAGCATCCCGAGGTGCGCCATCTCTCGCTGCTGGCAGGGCTGGGACCGGCCTCCCTGCGGAGGCGGGTGTTGGGGGAGTTGGCGGCGCGGTCGCCGCTTTCAGCGGAGCCGTTGCTGCGCCTGCCCTTCTGGGCGGCTGAGCGGCTGCGCGCGCTCCCTCTGGTTCGCCGCCTCGGGGTTCGCCTGCTACAGGCGCGGCAGAACATCGTAATGCTGCGCAGCGCCCTGCGGGCGGCCGGGGCCTGGGAAGCGCTCCGCTGCCAGTTCGCCATGGGCTTGGCCGTCCTGCTGTATCGGCGGGTCGGCCCGCCCCGGTTCGGCATCAGCCCCGCGCAGACCATCCCCCTGGAACAGTTCGAGCGCCACCTGCGACGGCTGACGCGGCACGGCTACTCCGGGATCTGTCCGCGCGACTGGCTGGCCTGGCACCGCCACGGCAGGCCTTTGCCCCACAAGCCGGTGCTGATTACCTGTGACTGCGGCGGGGCCGATCTGGCCCTGTATGCGCTTCCCCTGCTGCGGCGCTATGGCTTCCCCGCCGCCGTTTTCCTGGCGACCGCGGAAGTGAACAGGAAATGCAATCCCGCGGATTCAGACGCAATGACCGCCGGGCAAATCCGGCAGTGGGCGGCACAGGGCATCGAATTCGGTGCCTGCGGCCGCACCGGCGTGGACCTCACCACGCTCTGCGCAGCCGCGCTGGAGGAGGAGGTGGCGGGCAGCGCAAAGGAATTGGCCGATATCCTGGGAGCGCCGGTCGCCTCCTTTGCCTATCCGCGCGGCCGGCAGAATGAGAAGGTGCTGGCCACGGTGCGGTCTGCCTTCGAACTGGCATTCACCACCGACGAGGGCTTGAACGATCTGACGAGCGACCTGCACCTGCTCCGCAGGACGGCGGTTTCACCCGGCGAGTGGGATTGGGGCCTGGCGTGCCGGCTGCGGTTCGGCCGGAACCTGCTGCCGCGGCTGGGGCGGCTGGCCGCAGAGCGTGCGGCGGCTACCGCGGGAACGTGCAGCGCATGAACGCACCAACGGGGTTGGCTATGAGACGCCCGCTGCCGCGTCAGGTCCGCACCGTCAACCGAGCGGCTTTTCTGACCGAGGCAGCCCGCGGAAAGAAGGTGCTGCACTGCGGCTTCTTGGACGCTGGCTTCCTGGACCTGCGGCTGGCCGGCCGCGACTGGCTGCATCAGCGCCTCCTGGAGGTCTCCCGGCAGGTGTACGGGGTGGATTGTGATGCGACAGGAGTCCAGGCCGCCCAGGCGCTCGGGATCGGAAACCTGTTCGTCGCCGACGTGGAAAGACTGGAGCAGACGGCTCTCCCGCGCGACTTCGAGCTGATCATCGCAGGCGAGGTCGTCGAGCACCTGGAAAACCCGGGAAACTTCCTCCGGGGCGCCTGCAGTTTTCTGGCGCCTGGGGGCAAGCTGATCGTGACCACGCCGAACGCCCTCGGCTTCCTCAATACTGTTGCCACCCTGGCCGGCGTGGAACTCATCCACCCCGGGCACAAGCTGTTATTCAGCCCCTATGCATTGTCCAACCTGGTCGCCGGCTGCGGCTACGAGATTGAAGAAATGCTGGTTTACGAGCAGCCCTACGTTTTCCGGAGCACAAAGGAGGGCGGCGTAATGCTGGCTTTGGGGCGCCTGCTCTTGGCAGTCACCGACCGCGTTCTGCGCTATACCCTGGCCGCCTGGCGCCCCTTCTTCAAAGAGGGCCTGATCCTGGTGGCGCGGCCCGGGAAACAAGGAGCCCAATCCCGCCAGTCCGCACAGCGGGCAGGGCCATGAACTCTTTGCCCGGAGCTGGGCGGAAGGCGGTCGTGGTTGTCAAGGGTAGGAAGCAGGGTCCTGAAGCGTTTGCTTCAGACGGTGCGGCGAGCAGCTCCGGCAGTGTAACCACTGATCCACGGCAGACGCCGGGCTACGGCTCCCCACCTGGACCGGACCAAGGCCCGCGCACCGGCTAACGTCAGCCAGGTTCTGGGGAATAGCAGCTTGCCCACGAACCGGGGCAGCGTGTCATGCGAGAACAGGCAGATACGATGGAGGTGAAGCGGGTCGGAGCTCAACCGGTTGACGCCTAGCTGGGCACCCAGGCCCAGCTCATAACCGGCTTCGCGGGCCGCCCGGCCCACCTCCGCCCGGTAGGCGCCGTAAGGGTAGGCCACAAAGCGGATGGAGCGGCCCAGCACCTCCTCCAACTCCGTTTTGCTGCCGACGAGTTCCTCGCGAACGCCGGGCCCGGAAAGCTGGCTGAGATCCTGGTGGGTCTTGCCGTGAGAGCCGCAGTCTAGCGCCGGGACCAGGCAGCGGAGAGCTTCAGGGCCCAGCAGCCCCAGTTCCTTCGCTGCGGGCAAATCCCACCGATTGCATTCGCCCAGCAGTGAGCTGACCACGAAGACAGTGACGGGAATTCCTGCTTCTGCCAGGAAGTTACGCAACGCCTCGCTTCCCTGCTCGTAGCCGTCGTCGAAAGTGACCGCGATCGCCCTCTTGGGGATGGCTTTGCCGCGCTTTAAATACTCCAGCCAGTCATCCAAGGAAACGAAGGTGAAGCCCAGCCAGCGCGCGACTCGCAACTGCCGCCGCAGGCTGGCCAGCGAAACGGCCGGGCAGGCCAGCCCGGAGGTGTCTTCGGCTACGGCGTGATAGATGAGCACACGCAAAGTGCGGTCATAGAAGCGGGCAACCTGGTTCAAACCAATGCCCGTCGAACGAGCCCCGCCCATGTAAGCGGACAGCGAAGCGAGCCGGCGGGCGCTCGTTTTCCACCGACCATCCGGACACCCCGACAGCATCCGTGAGCAGTTCCACAACAGGCCCGGCCACTTCCAGGCAGCGCGGTACCCCAGGCGGCTGGGCCAGTTGCCCAGGAAGATC
>CAYVGN010000265.1:2413-5009 GCA_964451215.1 uncultured Acidobacteriota bacterium | reverse complement strand
ACACCTCTCTATTCGTCGGCAGCGTCAGATGTGTATAAGAGACAGGCCCCCGCCCAGGCCGGCGCCGCGGTGCCGGCCCACCGCGTCAATCTCATCAATGAAGATGATGCAGGGAGCGTTCTTCTTGCCCTGCTCGAACAGGTCGCGAACCCGGCTGGCGCCCACCCCCACGAACATCTCCACGAAGTCGGACCCGGAGATGGAGAAGAAGGGCACGTTGGCCTCCCCGGCGATGGCCCGCGCCAGCAGCGTCTTGCCCGTGCCCGGCGGGCCCACCAGCAGCACCCCCTTGGGGATGCGACCGCCCAGCTTCTGAAACTTTTGCGGCTCCCTCAGAAACTCGATGATCTCCTGCAGCTCTTCCTTCGACTCCTCCACCCCGGCCACGTCCTTGAAGGTGACCTTCTTCTGCTGGCTGGAAAGCAAGCGCGCGCGGCTCTTGCCGAAGCTCAGCGCCTTGTTGCCCCCGGTCTGCATCTGCCGCATCATGAAGATCCAGAAACCGATCAGCAGCAGGAAGGGCGAGGCCTGCACCAGCAGGCTGATCCAGGAACTGTTGGAGGCCTCCTTGACGTTGATCACCACCCCCTTCTCCCGCAGGGTCTTGATCATGTCGGGGTAGTTGAGGGGAGCCATGGTCTTGAACTGCTGGCCGTCCTTCCTGAACTTCCCGCGCACTTCCGGAGGAGCGGCGTTGTTGCCGATGATGGTGACCTCGGCCACGTTGCCCTGCTCCACCTCGTTCAGGAAGCGGCTGAAGTTCAGATCCTGTTCCTTGCTCGGGGTCCCCACTTTCACCACCTGCCAGAGCAGCACAGCAGTGGCCAGCATCACAACCCAGAACACAATGGTTTTGACCGTGGAGTTCAACTTAGTACCTCTTCCTCCCTAGCCCTGTCCCCAGACCCCAGCCGCTCTCACTGCTTATCACCGGCCGCCGACGTCACCCGGGCTTCTTCCACCAAAACGCTCTCCAACGCGGCCACGTAGGGCAGGTTGCGGTAGAGGCCCTTGTGCCCCAACCCGTAGCCGATCAGGAAGCGGTTCTGCAACTGGAACCCGGCAAAGTCCGGCTGCAGGTCCACGTGCCGCTCCTCGCTCTTGTCGATCAGGACGGCGACCCGGATGGAAGCGGCCCCCTTGGCCCGAAACTGCTGGATGAGGTGGTCCTGGACAACGCCGGTGTGCAGAACGCAATCGGCCAGCAACAGGTCCTGGTTGCGAACCTCCAGCCGGGGCCCGTAGCGAATGAGACGGCGCTCGTGCCCGTCTTCCAGCACGTCCTGCATGTCCACGCGGACGAAGTCGCACACCACCGGGCAGGTCAGGCGGCGCGCCAGATCGGCCGCAAACATGAAGCCGTTGTGCAGCAACCCGATCAGGTGCACCGTGCGCTGCCCGTAAAGCTGGGAGATGGCCGCGGCCAGTTCCCTGACCTTGTCCTGGATCTGCTGTTCAGTCAGCAGGATTTCCATCGCCCTCATCCCTCATGCCAACTTCTTCAATCCACACAGCGGCCGCCGTGGGCAGCTTCCGGCGGAACGGCAGGGCTACCCCAAAACCCCGCATCCAGACCACCTGGCCTGCACTCACCACTACCGGCCACAGCCTGCGCTGCTCGGGGGGAATCCGCCGTTCCAGCAGCAGCGCCTTGACCTTGCGGAGGCCCCTCGCGCACGCAAACAGATCCCCTGCGCGCCAGCTCCGCACCGTCAGCGGGCTGTGGATAAAATCCAAATCGGCCAGAGCTTCCTCGACATTGTAACCCGGTTCGGCCTGGTCTCGGCCCACGAAATTGAAGCGGATACAGGTTCCCGTGGCCGGAATGATACAGGCGCCGGGAACGCTCACCTGGTACTCGAAACCCTCGGGGGCCGGCAGAGCCCCGGGCGCGAACTGGAGCCAGTCAAAGACCCGGGCGACCTCCAGGCCCGGCAGCCGGATGCGCCGCCCGCTCTGTCCGGCCGCCAACTGCCGCAGGGCCTCCACGTGCGGCAGGTCGAGCCGGGCGGACCCGGTGGCGCGCGCCGCCGCGCGCAACAGGCGTCGCTGTTCCGCCCTGTCTAGTTGGACGAATGGCAACAGCGGGAGTTTCCAGATTCGCCTGCCGGAGAGGGTTTGCTCCTCCAGGTGCCGGGCCAGCAACTCCGCCGTTCGCCGCTCCCAGTGCCTTTCTTCGTCGCGCGCCACCTCCGCGGTCGCCGCCAGTTGTTCGACCAGCCTGGGATTCTCTGCTTCCAGCAGGGGCAGCAGCTCTGCGCGCAGGCGGTTGCGGGTGCGGCGGAGGTCCCGGTTGGAGGAATCTTCGCGCCAGGGGATGGCTTGGGCGGCGAGCCAGTGGCGGAGGGCCGCGCGGCGCTGCTCCAGCAGGGGGCGCACCAGCCAGCCGCCCACCACCGGGTAGATGCCGGCCAGGCCGCGGGTGCCGCTGCCGCGCAGCAACCGCCCCAGCACCGTTTCGGCCTGGTCGTCGGCGGTGTGGCCGGTGGCCACCTTCCCTGCCTCGCCGCGCTCCACCAGGCTGCGCAGAAAGCGATAGCGAAGTTCGCGGGCCACCGCTTCCAGGTTGCGCCGTGGCCGCGCTTCGGCAGCCACC
>CAYVGN010000265.1:0-2403 GCA_964451215.1 uncultured Acidobacteriota bacterium | reverse complement strand
GGTCTGCTGCCAACCGGCAGACGAAAGCGGCGTCTTGTTCGGACTCGGCGCCGCGCAGGCAGTGATTGAAATGGGCTACGCACAGCTGGAGCCCCAGCCGCTCTCGCAGTCGCAGCAGCGCCTCGAGCAAGGCCACCGAGTCGGCGCCCCCGCTCACCGCCACCGCCACCCGGTCGCCCGGCGCCAGCATCCCTTCCCGCCTGATGTACTGGTAAACGCGCTCGATCATGAACAGATTTCTTCTGTCTGATTATCGCACCGTGGGCAACAGCCTGGGAGGGCCCAGGATCCAGCCCAGCGCGCAATCTCAACCAGGACTGCCCCCGCAACGCTTGCCCCCCTATCTCCGCAGGCCCGCGACGGTGCGGGCGTGCGTGGTAAGATCAACGTTTTGAGTCCCACAGGAGGATTCACCGATGGCGATAGAGACGGCGCAGGAGCAGGCGGCGGGCGCGCTGCCGGAGTTCTGCAACGAGAAGCTGGTGGATTTTTCCGTTCCCGAGAACCATCAGAAGATGCAGGCGGCCGTCGAGAAGGTGCGGGGCGAGCTGGGCCGCCACTACCCGCTGGTGATCGCCGGCCGGCAGATCACCGAGGGAGACCGCTGGAAGTCGCTCAACCCGTCGCGGCCCGAGCAGGCGATCGGCACATTCCCCAAGGCCACGCTGGAGCACGCCGACCAGGCCATACAGGCCGCCAACGAGGCGTTTGCGAGCTGGAAGCAAGTGCCGGCGCGCGAGCGCGCCGGCTGGCTCCTGCGCGCGGCCGAACTCATGCGGCGCCGCAAGTTCGAGCTTTCGGCCTGGATGATCTTCGAGGTGGGCAAGACCTGGCCCGAGGCCGACGCTGACACCGCCGAGGCCATTGATTTCTGCGAGTTCTACGCCCGCGAGGCGCTGCGTATCCTGCTGCCCGACCCGTCGCGCGTCACCCCTGTCCCCGGCGAACGCAACGAGTTGCGCTACATCCCCCTGGGGGCTGGCCTGGTGATTTCGCCCTGGAACTTCCCACTGGCCATTACCACCGGCATGACCACCGCCGCTATCGTCTCCGGCAACACAGTGGTGCTGAAGCCGTCCAGCGACTCGCCCGTCATCGCCTACAAGCTCTACGAGATCCTGAAGGAGGCCGGCTTGCCGGACGGCGTGCTGAACTTCCTGCCGGGCAGCGGCGCAGTGATCGGCGATTCGCTGGTGGAGCACGCGCGCACCCGCTTCATCGCCTTCACCGGCTCCAAGGACGTGGGCCTGCGCATGAACGAGCTGGCTGGCAGGCCCCACCCCGGCCAGATCTGGATCAAGCGCGTGGTGGCGGAGATGGGCGGCAAGGACGCTATCGTGGTGGACGAAGAGACGGACCTGGACAAGGCCGTGGAGGCGGTGGCCGTCTCGGCCTTCGGCTACCAGGGCCAGAAGTGCTCAGCCTGCTCCCGTGCCATTGTGGTGGCTTCGGTCTACGACCGGTTCCTGGAGAAGCTGAAGACACGAGTGGAGAGGATCAAGCTGGGGCCGGCCGACGACCCCGCCAGCGACATGGGCCCGGTGATCAACGCCTCGGCCATGAAATCCATCCTGGAATACATCGAGATCGGGAAAAGGGAAGGCAAGCTGCTCACCGGCGGCGCAGCGGCAGCGGGCGAGAAGGGCTACTTCATCCAGCCCACCGTCGTTTATGACCTGGACCCGAAAGCGCGCCTCTCCCAGGAGGAGATCTTCGGCCCGGTGCTGGCGGTGACGCAGGCGCGCGATTTCGACGACGCCCTGCTCATCGCCAACGACACCGAGTACGGCCTGACCGGCGCGGTCTTCTCCAACAACCGCGAGAAGCTGGAAAAGGCCCGCGAGGTGTTTCAGGTCGGCAACCTGTACTTCAACCGCAAGTGCACCGGCGCCTGGGTAGGCGGCCACCCGTTCGGCGGCTTCAACATGTCCGGCACCGACTCGAAGGCTGGCGGCCGCGACTACCTGCTGCTGTTCACCCAGGCCAAGTCCATCTCCGAGAAGGTCGCATAACGGCAGCCGCGGCCTGGCTCTCAACCGCAGAGTAGGCAGAGGCCGCAGAGAGCATTCTCTGCTGTCTGTACGGTCCCCGCCGTGAATCCACTGCCCCCCCGGTTCTGGTGCGCCCGAGACAGGCAAGGATGCCTGTCCTACTCTCCTTGCCAAGCGCCTGCCCGCTTCATTACAATCAAGCCGCCCTGCGCCAGGAACCACAGCTCGCGGCGTCCGTGCCATCCCGACGGGGGTCCGCATGAGCAAGAAGTGGTACAACCTGTTTGTCTCGCTTGACCAACCCGAGGAAGGCACCCCGCCGAGCGAGCCGGCGGTTCCGGGAAGGGGGGCGCCGGCTCAAGCGGCGGCGAAACCGGCGAAGCCAGGGGCAGCAGCAGCCCCGGCGAGAACA
>CAYVGN010000264.1:4050-5032 GCA_964451215.1 uncultured Acidobacteriota bacterium | reverse complement strand
ACTATGTGGTGGACGAGGCGGTGCAGATTTACGGCGGCTACGGCTACCACCAGGACTACCCGCCGGAGCGCGCTTACCGCGACGCCCGCGTCAACCGCATCTTCGAGGGCACCAACGAGATCAACCGCCTGCTCACCACCGGCCTCTTGATGAAGCGGGCCATGAGCGGGCACCTGGCGTTGCTGCCGGCGGCCCAGCGCCTGCTGGGCGAGGTGCTGGCCCCTCCGGCCGCCGCCGCCGACGTGGTCGCCAACCTCAAGAAAATCGCGCTGTTCACCGCCGGCGTGGCCTTCCAGAAGTATCTGCAGGCACTGGCCGACCAGCAGGAGGTGGTGGCCGGCATCTCCAACATCATCATGGAAGCCTTCCTGGCCGAGACCGCCCGGCTGCGCACCCGCAAGATGAAAGGGCGCAGCGAGCAAGCCGAAGACATCGCCCGCGTGCTGGCCGACGAGGCTATGAACCGCGCCGAGGCGGAAGCCAGGACCGTGCTGGCGGCCTGTGCCGCTGGCGACACGCTGCGGGCGCACCTTGGCGTCCTGCGCCGCTTCGCCCGGCAGGAGCCGCTGGACACCATCGCCCTGCGTCGCCGCATCGCCCAGCGTGTCCTGGACGCCGAGAAGTACGCGGTCTGAGCGAAGAAGTCAGGAGTCAGAAGTCAGGAGTCAGGAACAGGTTGGAAGCCCTGGCTATTCTGACCTCTGAGTCCTGACTCCTGACACCTGACTGTTGACCTGCTGTGCCGTTACTTGACCAGCCCAGAGTCGTGTTGGCGGTGGGCTTGCCCGGCTCGGGCAAATCCGTGTGGTTTGCTCGCCGCGGCATCCGTCCGCTGTCCTCCGATCAGCTCCGCCAGTTGCTGCTGGACGATGAGACCGACCAGTCGCAGCAGGCGGCGGTTTTTTCCGCGTTGCGGCACCTGCTGCGGGTGCGGCTGGTCCTCGGCCGCCGCCTCACTTACGTGGACGCCACCAACCTGAAC
>CAYVGN010000264.1:1796-4040 GCA_964451215.1 uncultured Acidobacteriota bacterium | reverse complement strand
GAACCGGCACGACCGCCGCCTGTACTTCCGCCTGGCCGAGGCCTACGGGTGCTGGCTGGACGCCATTTTCTTCGATGTGCCCTACGAGGTCTGCCTGGAGCGCAACGCTCTGCGCCAACGCCGGGTGCCGCTGGAGGCCATGGAGCGCATGGCGCGCAAGCTGCGCCCGCCCAGCTACGACGAGGGCTTCCGCAAGATCTGGGTAGTGGACGCCGCCGGCCGCGCCCGCCTCCTCCGCCGCCCCAAGGGCGGGGTTCCCGGTTCCCAGTTCCCGGCCCAAGGTTGAGCCGTTTCCGAACCGGGAGCCCGGAACCCGGAACTTGGAACCGGGAACCGGCTGTGTTTGAATTCTCCCGTGGTGCTGCCGCCCCTGCACTTCGCGCAGTTCCGGTTCCTCCTCCGCGCCGCCAGCCCGCTGCTGCTGCCGGCGCGGAACAAGGGGAACACGCTGCGCGGCGCTTTCGGCACCATGCTGCGGAAGCTGTGCTGCCACCCGGGTTGTCCAGGCGCGGCGCGCTGCGAGTTCCGTGCCACCTGCACCTACGCCCAGGTTTTCGAGCCGGCGGCGCCGGAGGGCTCTCCGGCGTTGTCGAACTACCAAGCCATCCCGCGGCCGTTTGTCATCCGCCCGCCGCTGGAGGAGAAGACCGGCTACCAGCCGGGGGAGACGGTGGAGTTCGGGCTGATCCTGGTAGGGCGCGCCATCGAGTTCCTCCCTTATTTCGTGCTGACCTTCAACCGCCTGGGCGAGGAGGGCCTGGGAGTGAAGCGCGCCCGCTGCGCCCTGGAGCGCGTCGAGCAACTGGAGGCATCCGGCTGCGCCACGGCCGTGGTCTATGACGGCGGCACGCGGGTCATGCGCCCGGCCGCAGGTTCCATCCGAGAAGTGTCATCGGCGTGCGCGTCGCAGAGCCGGGCGCTACAGGTGCGGTTTTTGACGCCGACCTTCCTGGTTTTTGAGGGCCACGCGGTGCGCGAGCCCCACTTCCATCACCTGGTCCGGCGGCTGCGCGACCGCCTCAACGCCCTGGCCACGTTCTACTGCGGCGGTCCCCTGGTGCTGGACTTCAAGGGGCTGGGAGAGCGCGCGGCGGCTGTGCTTCGGACGCATTGCGATTTGCGCTGGATGGCGCGCCAGCGCCAGTCGTCCCGCACCGGCCGCCGCCACGACGTCAGCGGCTTTGTTGGCACCTGCGCCTTTGCCGGCGACCTCGCCGAGTTTCTCCCGCTGCTTCACTTCGGCCAGTACCTGCATGTCGGCAAGCACACCGCCTGGGGTAACGGCTGGCTCTCTCTGCAGGCGGCGGAACAGACGGCTGATGCGCACCGATGAACACCGATCGGGAGGCGGCGTCCACCGGCGCTCATCCGTGGTTTCTTCCTGGCCGGGGAACCTTTGCGGCCCGTCGGTGTCGGAGTAGGCGTAGTATGCGCGGAAGGCAAGGTGAAAAGGGGATGCTTGGCGCTGTGTGTGCGGTTGTCTGCTCGCTGCTGAGCCTGCCTGGTTTGGCCGCGACGACCGCAGGGCCCCGCTTCGTGCCGGGCGGCACCGCGATTCAGCAGGAGAAGCCGGTGCCGCGCAAGGCGGCGCCCTTCGAGCAGGGGGAAACTGCCTGGCGGGCGCGAACCGATGCGGCAAAGAAAGCTTGCCTGGAAAAGCGCTATGCGGAAGCAGAGAGGCTGTTGGTTACGGCCTTGAAGCAGGCCGAAGCCTTCGGGCCGCGCGACCCGCGACTGGTGGCCACCCGGAACCAACTGGCCGAGGTTTACCTGCAGCAGGGCAAGCCCGCAGCCGCGGCTCTGCTGCTGCGGCGGGCCCTGGCCATCGCCGAGAACACCCTAGGGTCGCAGCATCCGGAAACGGCTCGAACCCTCGCCAACCTGGGCGGCGTCGCCTCCCAGCAGGCAAAGTACGGGGAAGCCGAGCCGCTCTACCGCCGCGCGCTGGCCATCCGCGAGGCCGCTCTGGGAAAGCAGCATCCTGACGTTGCCGACTCGCTTTCCCGCCTGGGCCTGCTGTTGACGGCGCAACGAAAGTTCGCCGAGGCGGAGGAACTGCTCCTGCGCGCCCTCGGCATCCGGAATACAGCGCTGGGCGGCGAGCACCCGGCGGCCGCCGAATCGCTGGCCAACGTAGCGGCGCTGTACAAGGCCCAGGGCAGGTACTCGGCGGCCGAGCCGCTGTTGGAGCGCGCCCTCACCATCTGGAGCCGCGCCGGACCGGAATACCCTGCCGTCTTTCAA
>CAYVGN010000264.1:0-1786 GCA_964451215.1 uncultured Acidobacteriota bacterium | reverse complement strand
CTTTCAAGCAGCGAACTCTCTGGCCTCGGTCTACCACGCCGACGGGAAGTACGGCGAGGCGGAGCGGCTTTACCGCCGGGCCCTGGCCATCCGGGAAAAGGCCCAGGGCCCTCAACACCTCGACCTGGCCGTCAGCCTGAACAACCTGGCGGCCGTGCTTTATGCCCAGGGCAAGAGCGCGGATGCAGAAACGTTGTACCGTCGCGCGCTGGCGATCCGGGAAAAGGCGCTGGGGCCGTTGCATCCGGACCTGGTGCGGAGCCTGAACTGGCTGGCGGCTGTCGTCTATGCCCAGGGAAAACACGCCCTGGTCGAACAACTCTACCGGCGCGCCCTTGCCATTCAGGAGAAAGACCTCGGACCCACCAGTCCGGGAATCGCCGACACCCTCAGCAACCTGGCGCTTATCTGTGCCGAGCAGGGGAAATACGCGGAGGCGGAATCGCTCTATCGCCGCTTCCTGGCCATCCGGGAAAGGGCGGCGGGCGCTGAGAGCGCGGAGGTGGCGCGTGCCCTGCAAACCCTGGCGACGATCCTCCACCCGCAGGGCAAGTACGCCGAGGCCGAGCCGCTGCTCCGCCGCGCGCTGGCCATCCGGGAGAAGCTGCTGGGGCCCAGGCACCTCGATGTCGCCGAGAGCCTGGTCGCCTTGGCGCTGCCTTACGCCGACCAAGGCCGCTATGCCGAAGCCGAGCCGCTTTACCGCCGCGCGCTAGATATTTCCGAGCAACTGCTGGGCCCCGAACACCCCGAGGTGGCCATGAAGCTTCACCTGCTTGGGGCGCTACGCCTGGCGCGGGGAGACTATCCCGGGGCCGAACGGCTCCTCCGCCGCTCACTGGCAATCCGGGAGACCGCGCTGGGCCCCGACCACGCCGAGGTGGGAACCAGCCTCTATTTCTTGGGCTCGGTCCAACTCGGTCTGAACTCGACGGCGGAGGCGGAAGGCAATCTCCGCCGCGCGCTGGCCATCCGGGAAAAGGCGCTGGGGCCGGATCACCTCGAAGTGGCCGCGGTTCTGAAAGTGCTGGCCGCCCTCTACCGCGACCAGGGCAAGTACGGGCAGGCCGAGCCCCTCTTTCGCCGCTCCCTGGCCATCCTTGAAAAGCACCTGGGGGCGAACCACCCGGCGGTGGCGGCCAACCTCACCGAGATGGGCCAACTGCATCTAGCCCAGGCCCGCTACGCGCAGGCTGCCCTGCTTTACCAGCGCGCGCTCTCGATTCTGGAGAAGGCGCTGGGACCGGAACATCCGAATGTGGTCGCGACCATGACTATGCTGGCAGCCCTGTATTTCGCCGAGGGCAGGTACACGCAGGCCGAGCCGCTCTACCGCCGCGCGCTGGCCAGCCAGGAGAGAATGCTGGGGCCTGAGCACCCCGGCCTGGCGGAGAACCTGGAGAAGTACGCGCTGCTGCTTCGGAAGCTGGAGCGGAGCGCGGAGGCCGACGCCATCGAGGCTCGCCTGAAGCGCCTCCGCGCCGGAAAGCCCCTGTCGCCCGCCAGCAAGCCCGACCAAAAGCCGTAAGGCGGCGGGTGCCCGCCAGCCCCGGCGCGCCTAGCGCCCGCAAGGGTAGCGAAAAACGGGGCGGCTGCGGTACAATATGCTCCCCTGTCAAGAGGGGACTGAAGTTGAGCTGGATGTCTGTATTGACTTTGGATTGCTTCCAACGCGCGTAGCGCAGGCTGCCTGCGTTGGGAGCAATCCACCTCCCGCCCATCCCACCAGGGCCGTATCAGAGGCGCGACCGTCAGGGAGCGCAAGTGCGTTGGGAGCGACCCACCC
>CAYVGN010000263.1:0-5057 GCA_964451215.1 uncultured Acidobacteriota bacterium | reverse complement strand
CCCGCAGGCAGTGGCGGCCGATGATGCCGGGAACCTGTACGTGGCGGACCTGTTCAACCACCGTGTGCGCCGGATCAACGCCGCCGGCGTCATCCGGACGCTGGCCGGCAGCGGCACGCAGGGCTCTTCCGGCGACGGCGGACTGGCGGCGGCAGCGGCTCTGAACTCGCCGGCGGCGGTGGCCGTGGACGCTTCCGGCAACGTCTACATCGCCGACAGCGGCAACCACCGCGTGCGGAAGGTGAGCGTCACCGGGGTGATCGGCACACTGGCGGGCACCGGGTTAGCGGGGTTCTCCGGGGATGGCGGGCCGGCGGCCGTGGCCACGCTGAATCAGCCGACCGGCGTGGCGGCCGACCGGGCCGGCAACGTCTACATCGCCGATACCGGCAACCAGCGGGTGCGCAAGGTGGCGGCCGGCGGGACGATCACGACGCTGGCAGGCAACGGCACGGCGGGGTTCGGCGGCGATGACAGCCCGGGAGCCCTGGCCATGCTCAATTCCCCCGCCGGCCTGGCCGTGGATGGAGCCGGCAGCCTCTATATCGCCGATACGGGAAACCACCGCATTCGCAGGGTGACGACTGCCGGGACGATCACGACGGTGGCCGGAACGGGCGTGGCCGGGTACGGCGGCGATGGCGGAGCTGCCACCGCCGCGATGCTGAACTCGCCGAGCGCTGTGGCCTTGGACGCGGCCGGCAACCTGTACATCGCCGACACCTTCGGAAACCGCATTCGCAAGGTGGCCGGCGGGACAATCAGCACGGTGGCCGGCAGCGGGCAGGCGGGGTTTGCCGGCGACGGCGGTGCGGCCGCCAGCGCCTTGCTCTACCAGCCCTTGGGTGTGGCGGTAGACCAGGCCGGCAACATCATCATCGCCGATACTCTCAACGACCGCATTCGCGCGGTTCTTGCGGCCACGCCGGCCTTTCTGGTGGCGCCCCAGCGGTTGAGCTTCAGCGCGCCGGCGGGAACCCCGGCGGTGAGCGCGCAACTGGTGGGTGTGGCGAGCACGGTGAGCGGGTTGGCCTGGAGCGCCACGGTTTCTACGGAAGGGGGCGGGGCGTGGCTGGCCATCTCGCCGGCCTCCGGCGCCGTGCCCGGCAGCATCGCGGTAAGCGTCAACCTGGCCGGTCTGGCTCCGGGGACCTACCGGGGAACGGTGACCGTCACTGCGCCAGCGGCCAGCCCGCGCACCCAGACGGTGGCCGTGGAGCTGACGGTGGAGGGCGCCAGCGCGCCGCAGTTGACCGTCGAACCGGCCACCCTGACCTTCGAGGTTCCTTCGGACACCTCCGGCCCCCCCGCGCAGACCCTGCGGATCGGCAATGCGGGCACGGGTACTTTGAACTGGAGCGCGCAAGCCGAGACGGCGGGTGGCGGAAACTGGCAGAAAGTGGAGCCGCTCTCCGGCTGGGTGTCGGTGGGATCGCCGGCAACCGTGCAGGTGAGCGTTGCGGTTGCCGGCCTGGCACCGGGCGTTTACTCCGGCGCGGTGCGGGTGACCAGCGCCGATTCCGGCCAGCCGCAGGCGGTGGCGGTCACACTGCTCCTGGCGCAGCCCACCCAAACCATCCTGCTGAGCCAGAGCGGCCTGCTGTTCACCGGGGCCGAGAACACCGGTGTCATTCCTTCGCAGAGCTTCGGGATACTCAACATCGGTCAGGGCGTGATGAGCTGGACGGTCGAGGCCAGCACGCTGACGGGTGGCAACTGGCTGGCGCTGTCGCCAGCCCGCGGCAGCAGCCAGGCCAACGCCACCGTGGTCCCCGAGGTGGATGTGAGCGGCAGCGTGGGCTCGCTGCGCATGGGCCGTTACAGCGGACTGGTCCGGGTGAGCGCCCCGGCGGCCAACAACTCGCCGCAGTTCGTCACCGTGGACATGAACGTGTTGCCGGCGGGGGCTAACCCGGGTGTGCTGGTGCGCCCCACGGGGCTGATCTTCGTGGCCCGCGAGGGCAGTTCCTCGCCGGGCTCGCAGACCCTCCGCCTGTCCACTGCCTCTCCCGCGCCGGTTGAAGTCCGGGCCGGGCCATTCACGTTTGACGGGGGAGGCTGGCTGGAGGCCCGTCCGCGGAACGTGGCGCTGGCGCCGGGCGAAGCTAAGACTATGACGGTGCAGCCCACGCTGGGCTCGCTGACCGCGGGCCAGTACCGCGGCGCCATCACGCTGCTGTTCAGCGACGGAACTCCCTCGCAGGTGGTCAACATCCTGTTTGTGGTCACGCCCGCGGCTGGTGCAGGGGCAGGGCTTGTCCTGCCCGCCTGGCAGGAGGCGCTGGGCGAGGTAGAGCCCTCCAACGGCTGCTCGCCGCGCCGCCTGCTGGCCGTCCATCGCGGCCTGGGGAACAACTTCAACGCCTCCGTCAGCTGGCCCAGCGTCATCGAGGTGCAGGTGGTGGACGACTGCGGGACGCTGGTGGGGGGCGCTACCGTGGTGGCCAGCTTCTCCAGCGGTGAGTCTCCACTGACCCTGGCCAGCCTGCGCAACGGCCTCTATGTGGGCACCTGGAAACCGGTGAAGAGCTCCGGACAGGTGACTGTGACGGCGCGCGCCATCCTGCCGCTGCTGGAAGCGGCCGAGGTGCGCATCCAAGGCCAGGTGGGGGAGAACGCCAGCGCGCCGCTGCTGTTCCCCGGGGGCGTTGTCAACGCAGCCAGTTTTGCCCAGGGCGGCGCGCTGGCCCCGGGCAGCATTGTCTCTGTGTTCGGGCGAAACCTGGCCACCGCGACCATGGGTGCTCCCTCGGTGCCCCTGCCGCGGACGCTAGCCGGAGCCACGCTGCAAGTGGGCGGCGTGGACGTGCCGCTTTTCTATTCCAGCAACGGCCAGATCAACGCCCAACTGCCCTATGAGTTGGCCGCCAACAGCCGGACCCAGGCGCTGGTGAAGCTGTCCAATTCCGTCACCGTGCCCGAGACCATCACCATCGCCGCGGCCCGGCTCGGCATTTTCACGGTGAGCCAGGACGGGAAGGGGCAGGGGGCGATTCTTGATACCCAGGCGCGGGTGGTGGACTCGAGCGCTCCGGCGGCGGTTGGGGAGATCGTGGCGGTGTATGCCACCGGGCTGGGGGCGACGAATCCGACGGTGCCTTCCGGTCAGGGGGCGCCCACTGACCCCTTGGCAAAGGTGACAATCCCGGTGGAGGCGACCGTAGACGGCAAGGCGGCGGTGGTGCACTTCGCGGGCCTGGCGCCCACCTACGTGGGCCTCTACCAGGTGAACGTGCAGATCCCCGACGGCGTCAGTCGAGGCTCCGCCGTCCCGCTGGTCCTGTATCAAAGCGGCGTCCCCAGCAACACGGTAACTCTCGCAATCCGGTAGGAGGAACATCCACCGTCTCGGAGTTGTACCGCGACCTGGACTCCCATTCTGTTAGAATTAGTGATGTTTGCAGAAGCGCGTGCGGCCCGGACCCCACCACGTGGGGCCAGGCCCTACAGGCTCCGACGAAGGTGTCATATTAATGCAAGCGTCAATAGCTTCCCGAGACGGCAGGAGGCTCGAGGCATGAGATTCCGGCGAATCACAGTCAATCCGCAACAGATGGGCGGCGTGCCGTGCATTCGCGGGTTGCGAATACCTGTGGCCACCGTTGTTGGTATGGTCGCCGACGGCATGAGCGATGAAGCGGTTCTGGAGGCTTTCCCCGATCTGGAGCGCGAAGACATCCGCGAAGCACTGCGCTACGCCGCTGAAGCTGTACGTGAGCGCGAATTGCCTCTGGTGACCACCTCTTGAGGTTTCTTGTGGACAACGCCCTGTCGCCTCTGGTGGCGAAGGGCTTGCGCGAAGCGGGCTATGATGCCGTGCACGTGCGAGATCGCGGCAGCGAGGCCGCGACCGATGAGGAGATCTTCAGGCTCGCCTTTGATGAAGGGCGAGTATTGATTTCCGCCGATACCGATTTCGGCGCCGTCTCGGCTTTGGGAGTGGGGACGAAGGTGTCATTGATCCTTTTTAGGCGGACCTCTCAGCGCCGGCCAGAGGCTCAAGTTGCACTCCTATTGGCCAACCTCCCTAATATCGTCCAAGAGCTCCAGCGCGGTTGTGCCGTGGTGATTGAGGAGAGCCGTCTTCGCCTTCGTCCTTTGCCGCTTCGAGGCTGACGAAAACGAGCCGCGAGCGACGATCAGGCCCCAAGGGGGCGGTGGTGCACTTTGCCGGCCTGGCGCCCACCTACGTGGGCCTCTACCAGGTGAACGTGCAGATCCCTGAGGGAGTGACGCCGGGCTCTGCCGTTCCGCTGGTCCTGTATCAAAGCGGCGTCCCCAGCAACACCGTAACTCTCGCAATCCGGTAGGAGGAACATGCACCGTCTCGGAGTTGTTGCCATCCTCACTCTTCATTTTTCACTTTTCATTCCTCCTTCCTCGGCCCAGGTCATCACCACAATCGCCGGGAGCAACTTTGTGTTTCGCGGCGACGGTGGCCCCGCCGCTAATGCGCCGCTGGGGCCGATTCCCTCCCTGGCCGTTGATTCGGCAGGCAACGTCTACGCAGCCGATCGTGACAATGCCCTGCTGGTCAAGATTTCACCCACCGGCATCCTTACGGTGGTGGCGGGCAACGGAATCAAAGGATTCTCGGGTGACGGCGGCGCGGCCACGAGCGCTTCGCTGTACTCGCCGTTCGGAGTGGCCACGGATGCTTCGGGCAACATCTATATCCTCGATTACATCGCGGTGCGCATTCGCAAGGTGGCCACAAACGGGACCATCACCACAGTAGCCGGCAACGGGCGCACGGGCTTCTCCGGCGATGGCGGACCGGCTCTCAATGCCAGTTTCAACTTCAGCCTGGCGGTGGCGGCCAACCCGGCGGTGGATGCGGCCGGCAATCTGTACATTCCCGAGTTTTCCAACCATCGTGTTCGCAAGGTCTCCCCCGGTGGCATCATCACCACGGTGGCCGGCAACGGAACGGCGGGGTTTTCGGGCGACGGCGGTCAGGCCGTCAATGCCTCGCTGAACAACCCAACCGGCCTGGCAGTTGATGCGTCCGGCAATCTCTACATCGCTGACTGGCAGAACCACCGCATCCGCAAGGT
>CAYVGN010000262.1:0-5097 GCA_964451215.1 uncultured Acidobacteriota bacterium | reverse complement strand
CCCCGCCGCAGAGGAGGAAGCCGCACCCGAGGTCAAGCCTTCCGTCACCCGGCCGACCCGCAAGCGCCCCTAAAGGAAAAAAGTGACAGAGACAATTTCCCTTCCCGGCCCGGCGCCAGGAACCAGGAACCGCCCCGGAAATTGTCTCTGTCACCTTTTTCCCACCCGCTTCAGTGCTGCGGCTCCACCGTGGTGCAGCCCTGGCCGAGGCAAGCCCCCAGCACAAGCCGGCCTTCATCTTTTTCCTCGGGGTCCCAGCCCACCTCGTACTTCATGCCGCGCAGAAACTTCCTGAGCGCACGGTAGGTCAGAAACGATTCTTTGTACACGTTGCAGGCGATGAAGGTCTTGCCGGGATCGTACTGTCGCAGGAAGCGCATGAGGTTGCTGCCTGGCCGCTGGGCTTCCTCCAAGGTTTCCCCCTGGCTCCTGCGGGTGTAGATTCTGACGGATCCGAAAACGGTCGAACGCCTCTCGATGGAATAGTGGTGCTCGTCCACCGGGACCACGCGGTTGTTGACCAGCTCGATCCATTCTGCCCGCTTGGTAGTCCGGGTCATGACGGTCCCGCTTTCCTCGTCTCCGCCGACCGGACGGCCCGCTGCCTTCAGTTGCTCCTCCAAACGGGTGACCACCGCCCGCCGATCGCGCAGCACACGCTCCAGCTCGGCAGCTTCTCGGAGTCTCTGGAGGTGCGCCTGGGCGGCCTGCTGGGCCTGCTCTCGAAACCGCCGTTCCTCTTCCTCGAGTTGGCGGACCTGGGTTTCCAGCGCCTGGCGCCGCGTTTCCTCCCCGCGCAGCGCGTCGGCGAGCTGAGCCGCTTCGCGAAGGGCGGCCTGATGCTCCTGCTCTGCCTGGCTCATTTGGGTCGCCGTTGCTTGCGCCAACCGCTCCGCCCTTTCCAACTCCCGGCGGAGTCCGGCCAAGTCCGGCCAAGTGGCCACTGGAGGCCTGGCCGTCTCGCGCACCACGGGCGGCGGGGTAGGCCCCGAGGCCGACGCCGTCTTCTGGAAGGGAATGATCATCGGCAACACGACCGTGATTTGGGACAGCAGGAACAACAGGATCGGGTCAATCAGCGAGTTTGACTCCAATCTCATAGCTGGACTCCTTGGACTTGGTATCTGAACCGCCACTTCTCGTCCACGGGTTCAAAGCCGAACTCGAACCCTTTGCCTTCGACAATCGGCCGGGCGGCCTTGAACGCCTCAATGCCGCTGGGGCGAATCAGGAACAAGACGTAGCGCTGCGCCCCCAGTGCGTTGCGGAAGGAGTCCCTGTTGTTCTGCAATTGCGCCAGCCGGACGGTGACGCCCTGCGGCTGGAGAGTAACTCCCTGGCCGTGGCACTCCACGTACTGGGGCTTCTGGCCCGCGCACTTGCCGCCGCACAACTGGCCCGGATCCACCAAATCGCTGTCGCGGAGTTGCTGCTGCAAGTCGCGCTCTCTCTGCTCGGCCTGCTCGATCTGCCTTCGCAGGGCCGCCAACTGGGCCGCGGCCTGCTCCGGCTCGCTGCCTGGTCGGCGTGCCTGCTGGGAGGCCTGCTGGGATCTCCTTGCGGCCACGGCGGCCTCCAATCCGCGGGTTTGCGTCTGTGAAGCGGCCAGCCTGATGCGGGCCTCGGCCAGGCTGGCGCGCGCCTGGTCACGGGCCTGTTCCTGCCGTCCCGCCTGCTGGCGGCGTTGTCCCGCCTCACGCCCCCAGTAGTCGATCTGGTCCTGGAACTGACGGGCTTGCTGCCGGGCCTCCTCCAGGCGCCTGTCGGCGGGCTCTGGCGCGGGGCGCGGCGGCGGGCTGGGCGGAAGCGGTGGCTGCACCCGCATCTCCTGGGCCTGCGCCAGGTTGACCAGGCCCAGCCCGAAGTTCACGAAAGTGAGGGCCAGGCCCAGACAACTCAACAGGATGATCATGATCCAGCCTTCGTCGATGTGAAAACCTTTCATGCCAGTGCTCCCTTCCCGTTGGTTTCGGCGCTGATCTTGATCTGCACGGGCCGGGGCCGCTCGAGAGCGCGTTCGATGGCCTCCAGACGGCCCACCGCGGCGCGTGCGTTTTCCACCAGGGCTTCGGGGGAATCGCCCCGGGCCCTCATCTGCTCAAGGATCTGCCGGGTGCTCGTCGCCAGCTCGCTTTTCCAGGCCTCCAGCCAGCCGCGGACGGTGGCGGAGATCCCCTCGCGCATCTCGCGCTGGAAGCTTTCCAGCATCTGCCCGGCGGCGTTGCGGAGCGCTTCTTTCAGCGCCTCGGCGAAGCACTGGGCCTCGTCGTTCTGGCGGGACGTGCGCGCGAAGCGGCGCGACAGCGCATGCGCGGTCTCATCGACGCGGGTGAGCAGGTTCTCCTCGGACTTGCGCAGCAGGAAGATGCCGGCCGAGACCAGCACGGCGCAGGAGATGCCCAGCAGGGTGGTGTCGAAGGCGGTGGCGGAGTTCTTCGCGAAGGTCTGGAGCGCCTCGCGCAGCGACTCTATGCTGCTGGCGTTACTGATCCGGGAGATCTCCGCCGTGCCGCCGCGCAACCCGGCCAGCGTCCCCAGCAGCCCGAACACCGGCGGCAAACCCCGCACCCAGGACAGCAGCGCGGTGCTGCGCTCCACTTCCTGGCGGTCGTTCTCCGCCAGCCGGTCCAGCAGCGGCCCCACCTCCTCCTGACGCGAATAGCCGCGCAGCAGGTTCGCCAGCCGGTGGCCGAGGATGCTGCTGCGATATCGGGCCGGCAGCCGCTCGGCCATGGCGCCGGCTTCCTCCGGAGTGATGGTCCGGCTGCCGAACGACAGGCTCAGCGCGGCGCTCTCCTGCTGGACGGTCCAGTATCTGGCCGCCAGCAGCAGCAGGCCGTAGAAGAACATGACGACGCTCGCGTGCTGATACCAGCCGCGATGCCAGAAGAAGTCGTAGACGGGGCCTTGCCGGACGGCGCCGGTCAGGATTCCATAGGCGCCGGCCGCCAGCGCCAACGCGCCGAAGAAGAGCAGGACGGTCATTCCTCTTCGCAACATGACGATCACCTCCAGGAGCCTCGCCTTGAGCTGGGCTCTTGGAAGGGCTGCAAACACGTGGCGTGCCAAATCCCTGTAGGCGGCGGAAAGCGCTTGCCGTGCGCGCTCGGGAGGTTCGAGGGGCGCGCAGTGTACAAATTTTGGATAGCGGCCAGGGGCTAATCCGCGGGCCACGTTCTGTGATATATATAGTGACCTTCCACGGAGGGCACGGAAACGGGCGGGACGGCTCCCGAACCGGCTGGTACGCTAGTTGCTTCCGAGGTGCCCCAGGAGGTGTCATGGTGAAACCTCATAAGGCGTGGCGGTTCCGCTGGGCGGGCTTGGTGGCCGCGGGCCTGAGCGTGTGGTGGCTGGCCCCGCTGCGCGCCCAGGATCAGCCCGACATCAGTAACAAGCCGCTCCAGCCCCAGTTGGTCAATGCCACCACCGGCGAAGTCAGGCTCATCGTCGAGGTGGTCAACAGCAAGGGTCAAGGCGTCTACGACCTGGGCGCTGCCAACTTCGAGGTGGCCGTGGAGGGCCTGGCCATCCGGCAAGCCACGCTCGGCCGAGCGGCGGATCCCCAGCACGCGCTCTCGGTGATTCTGGCGCTCGATGTCAGCGGGAGCATGAAGGGCGCCGGCATCGCTGCCGCCAAGGCCGCGGCCCTCGACTTCATCGAGCGGCTGAGGAAAGAGGATTCCTGCGCCCTGCTGCTCTTTGGCGAAGGGGTGCGGCAGGCCGCGGACTTCACCCGGAACCGGCAGCTTCTGCGGCAGCAAGTCGAGGGCATCGAGGCCGCCGATCGCAAGACCTACCTCTACCAGGCCCTCTACGAGGCCCTGGACCGAGCCGTCCACACGCCCAGCTCCCGCACCGCTTTGGTAGTGTTGACCGACGGCCGGGACGATGGCAGCGGGCTGGGCGTGGAAGACGTCGTGGCCAAGGTGCCCGCCGCGCGAGTGCCCATCTACGCGCTGGGTTTCGGCCCTAAGGCGGACGAGAAGCTGCTGCGGCGCGTCGCCACCCTCAGCCGCGGCGCCTACTACTACGCTCCGGACGCCGAGGGGCTCACGCGGCTCTACGCCGCGGTGGCCGAGGAACTCAGCAAGTCCAACCAATACCTGCTTACCTTCAGGGTGGGCCGCTTCGCCGGCGAGCGGACCGTCACGGTGCACGTGAAGCATCGGGGCCAGACCGCCAAGGCGACTGGCAAGCTCGTGGGTCCGCCCCCGCCTCCGCCACCCTGGTTGATCGCGGCCATCGTGGGCGGCGCGCTGATCGTGGCCCTGGCCATCTGGTTGGGGTTCCGCTGGTACCGCCGCGCCCATCCCGGCATCGTGGAAACCGTGGCCATGCAGCCGGCCAGCCTGCCTGCGGGCTGGCTGGAGGTTACGCGCGGCCCGCACGCCGGGCAAAGGTACCCCTTGCGGGACGGGACGGAAACGGTGGTCGGGCGGGTCGCCAAGCGCTCGCATCTCTGTCTGAAACAGGATCCGCTGGTCAGCGCGCGCCATTTCAAGATCACCCAGAACGACCTGGGACAGTTCGTCATCGAAGATCTCGAAAGCCGAAACAAGACGCGGGTCAATGAGGTGGAACTGAGCGAGCCGCTGGTGCTACAGTCGAACGACAAGATCCAGATCGGGCTGTCGGAACTGCTCTTCGTGGACAACCGTTAGAGGGAGGCGTGTCATGGCCGGCCCACAGAAAGACCGCGGATCGCCGGACACCCAAGAATGGTATTTGCTGGGCGAGGGCGGGGGCGAAGAGGATGTGATGCTGGAGCCCGAAGCGCTGGCCCCCGCGCCGCCACGTCCGGCGGCCCAGCCCGCGGTGTCCGCAACGGGCGCGTCAGCCTGCCGTCAGTGCGGGACGCCGAACCGGGCGGGAGCGAAGTTCTGCCGGCTTTGCGGCGCCGCGCTGGAAGCCGCTCCGGCGGTCGGCCCTGCTCCAGCGGCTCCCGCGCCGGAAGCGCCGAGGTGCCCCCGGTGCGGAGCGGCGGTGGCAGCCGACAAGAGGTTCTGCCACCTCTGCGGCGCCGCGCTGGCGGAGGTCCCTCCCCCGCCGGCGCCGGCAGCCGAAGCGTCCGATTGGTGGTTGGAACCCAGGGAG
>CAYVGN010000261.1:0-5126 GCA_964451215.1 uncultured Acidobacteriota bacterium | reverse complement strand
GGCGTGAGCACCCCGCCCAGTAGCTCCCCGCCGCCTAGTTCCGGTTCCGGCACCAGCTCCCCTCCTCCCAACAACCCTCCCTCCTCGCCACCAAGAAAGAGTGGCGGCGGCTAACCGCCACCTTGGGCTGAGGCCCTGGGCAGTCTGCCCTCTTCGCCAACATTTGACGTGCTCGAAACTCAGCCACCAGATCTCGCTGCCTACTCTTTGGCACACCTGCTCTCGGTCGCCGATTTCATGATCTCGGGCAGCGCCATCAGTTACCCCGGACTGGAGATCATAGGGACAGAGTCAGTCTGAGTCTGGCAGCCCCCGGCTCGGTTCCGTAGAATAGATCGCCGAGGAGCGAGCAGATGGAACTTGTTGCCAAAGTGCAGGACCGGACGGCTAAGGTGGGAGTCATCGGGTTGGGCTACGTGGGCCTGCCGCTGGCGCTGGAGTTCGGCAAGCAGGGCTTCCCCGTCTCGGGGTTCGACATTGATCCGGAGAAGGTGAAGGCGCTGAACGTCGGCGCGAGCTACATCCATCACATCCCGGCGGCTGAGATCCGGGCGCTGGTGGAGGCGGGCCGGCTCCGCGCCTGCACCGACTTCTCGCAACTGGCCGGGCAGGACGCCATCCTGATCTGCGTGCCGACCCCACTCACCGAAACGCGCGAGCCCGACCTGCGCTACGTGGAGCAGACGGCCCGCCAGATCGCGCGCCACCTGCAGCCCGGACAACTGGTGGTGCTGGAAAGCACCACCTACCCGGGGACCACCGACGAGCTGGTCCTGCCCATCCTGGAGGAGAGCGGCCTGAAGTGCAGCGGCGACCAGGACGCCTCCCGGTCCCAGTTCTACCTGGCCTACTCGCCGGAGCGGGTGGAACCGGGCAACGACAAGTTCCCCATCCCGCTGGTGCCGAAAGTGGTGGGCGGCATCAACCCCGCCAGCCGGGCGGCGGCCGCAGCCCTCTACGGAGCCGTCGTCGAGCAGGTGGTGGAGGTGTCCTCGACGCGGGTGGCGGAAATGGCCAAGCTCCTGGAGAACATCTACCGCTCGGTGAACATCGCGCTGGTCAACGAGCTAAAGCTGCTCTGCCTGCGCATGGGGATTGATGTCTGGGAGGTGATCGAGGCTTCGGCCACCAAGCCCTACGGCTTCACGCCCTTCTATCCCGGCCCGGGGCTGGGCGGGCATTGCATCCCGATTGACCCCTTCTACCTGGCCTGGAAGGCGCGCCAGTACGGGTTCGCCACCCGCTTCATCGAGCTGGCCGGCGAGGTGAACACGGCCATGCCCTACCACGTGGTCCACGCCGTGGCCGAGGCCCTGAACGCTCGCAGAAAGGCGGTGAACGGCTCGCGCATCCTGCTGCTGGGCATCGCCTACAAGAAGGACGTGGACGACCTGCGCGAGTCGCCGGCCCTCAAGCTGGTGGAGCTGTTGCAGCAGCGCGGCGCCCGCGTGGACTACAACGACCCCTACATCCCCCGCCTGCACCGCACGCGCCGCTACGACTTCCCGCTGCAGTCGGTACCGCTCTCCCCGCAGGCGCTGGCCGACTACGATTGCGTACTCATCGCCACCGACCATTCCTGCTACGATTACGCTGCCATCGTCCGCCACGCGCGACTGGTGGTGGACACGCGCAACGCCACCCGCAACGTCGGCGCTGGCCGGGACAAAATCGTTTACTGCTGACCTCCCCATTCCCTGGTTGGGCGGTTTCGACCGATGCGGCCGGCAGTGAGTGCCCGTGAACTGACAGACCAGACCTGACCTGAGCAGCCGGTGTCCTGACCGGCGATGTGGAGGAGCGCGGCGGGTTTCTGCAACGGCGCCAGCACGGCGTGGGCTGCGTTCCGGTTAGCCCGACGTCGGGTTGGCGCGCGACTCCCCCGATGGGCCTCTGCCGGGGATGGCCGCCCGCTGTACTTCTTGGCTGGGACTCCCGGTCCCAGGTGTACACTATGTGCTTTGCGCGGATCGCAGCCGCCTGTCGCTCCCCTCGAAGGCGACAGCAGCAGCGCTTCAGCGGGCCGGCAAAGCATGCGAATCATCGAGCACCTTCTCGCCATCACCATCTTCGCTGCGGTTTTGTCTTTTGGGGGAGTGGAGGTAGCTACATTCTCTCTGGTGGAGATCGCCGTCGCAGCCCTGGCTGTTCTGGCCTTCTGGCGGACCGACAGGCTGGGGCTTCCACGGCGCGGAACTTACGTCCTGGCTGTTATCCTCGCGGTTCCCATCATCCAGTGCATTCCCTTGCCACGGTTCGTTCTGGGGGTGGTCTCGCCCGCCCGCGTCCGGCTCGCGGAGCAGCTCGTTAACATCGGCACTCCTCTGCCTTCTGCTCTTCCCGTGACGGTCTCGACTGACCTGACCCTGCTGCGATTTCTCTTGCTGATCTGCTATGTGGCCGTCTTTCTGATGGCCTTTCAATTCTACCGCCAGCGAGGCCGGAGCATTCTGGGCTACGCCCTGGTGGCGCTGGCGATTTTCGAAGCTGCCTACGGCATCGTTCAGTATCTTGCCGACTGGCAGTACATCTTCACCTACAAGAAGCAGTATTACACCGACGTGGCCACCGGCACCTACATAAACCGGAATCACTTTGCCGGGCTGCTGGCAATGGCAGTTCCGTTTCCCCTGGCCGCTATCGTATCTCGTGGGCAGCAGTCGGGCGCCAGGTGGTTTGCATCGGCAGCGACGTCCCTGTTTCTGCGCGATGCGGTGTTGCTGGCGGTTCTCTGGCTGGGTATCGTTGCCTCGCAATCGAGGATGGGCACGGCGGCGGCGCTGGCGGGCACGGCCTGTGTGGTTATGATTTCCTTCCTCCGCGGCAGGCGCCGGGCGGTGGTGGCCGTGGCGCTTCTGGCCGTTGCGATTGCCGGCGTTTACGCGGCGTGGGTGGGAGTGGATCCCCTGCTCCGCCGTTTCGACCTGCTCGCTCAGCCGGGGGCGCTGGAGCGGGATCGCGTGCCGATTTGGAAGGATACCCTGGCCTTGATTCGAGACTATCCCTTGCTGGGCACCGGCCTGGGCACCTATGGCTGGGCTATTTTCCGCTACCAGACGCACATGCTGGATTCTGCATACGAGCATGCGCACAACGACTACCTGGAGTTCGCGAGCGATATCGGCGTTCCCGCGGCCGTGCTTCTGTTTACCGCTCTTTGGCTGCTGGTAATCAAGACAGCGGGGGCGGCGCTGGGGGCGGAGCGAACAAGAGATGCCATCCTGGCCATGAGTTGTGCGGGTGCGATGACATCGGTCTTGATCCACGAGGTGGCGGAATTCAATCTGCAGATGCCAGGCAACGCTCTGATCTTCGCCTGGATTGCGGGAACAGCCGCTTCGATCGTCGCGCACGTTCGACCCAGGCCAGAAGGCGGGGCTCCCCACTCCCGGTCGCTCGCCGCCGTCCTTGGCGCATGTCTAAGCGCCGTGGCCGCGAGGTTTAAGGGCAGGGGGCGATAGCAGCAGCGCCTCCTGGCTTCGCGTCCGGGATTGCCGCCACGGCCCGTGCGCCGCGGCTTCGGTGCGCGCTGCAGGCGCACCCCGGGCGGCGGGGTCACGCAGACGAAGGTAGGCTGCGATTTCGGGGGTTACGACCTGGCTTCCTTCAGCTTGCGGTAGATGGTCGACTTGCCTATTCCCAGGAGCCGGGCCGCGGACAGCTTATTGCCTCCTGTCGCCGCTAGCGCGTGCAGGATAGCCCTCCGCTCCAGCTCGCGAAGCGTCAAGATCAAACCCTGCTGTATTGCCGGGGCGCTCGTGATGGTCGAAGGCAGGTCTTGCGCGGTCAAGAGAAAGTCCGGCGAAACGGCTAGGGCATGCTGGACGCAGTTCTCCAACTCGCGTACGTTGCCGGGCCAGCTATATAGCAGAAGCAGGTCCATTGCCTGCGTGGAGAAGCGATAACGTGGGTCGGCCGAGTGCTTCCCAAGGAGGCGGTCGGCCAAGAGGGGGATGTCGACCTTCCGCTCGCGCAGCGGCGGTACGTCTAATGTCACGACGTTCAGCCGATAGTAGAGGTCCGACCGGAACTTCCCATGGCGGACCGCCCCTGTGAGGTCGCGACTCGTCGCGGCGAGGACCCGCGCATTCACGCGGACGTAGCGGTTGCTGCCAACGGGCCTGCACTCTTTTTCCTGCAATACCCGCAGTAACTTGGCCTGGAGGTCAATGGGCAGCTCGGCAATCTCGTCCAAGAAGGCCGTCCCGTCGCCTGCCGCCTGGAACAGGCCGCTCTTATCGGCGACGGCACCCGTAAAGGCCCCACGCACGTGGCCGAACAGTTCGCTTTCCGCGAGAGTGGCTGCTATGCTAGGGCAGTCGATGGGTACAAACGGCTTGTCGGCGAATGGGCCCAGGTCGTGAATGGCACGCGCCAGTAACCCCTTCCCAGTTCCCGTCTCCCCGCAGATCAGGACGGGATACCGGCCCGTGCTCACTCGGGCCGCCATTTGGAAAAGCTCGCCCATCCGGCGTGAGGCAGCTACCAGCTCCCCACACCGCCGCACCTCCCCCTGCATCTTCCCAAAGGAGGCGTCCTCTGAAGGCATAGAGATCCCGGCACCATTGTCTCTTTTTGGAACCAAGACACGGCTGCCTTGGTGCAGTCAGGGCAGGTTGCGTGCCAATCTGGGAAAGCAGGCCGCGGCCCAGTGACAGTGGCCATTGCCGAAGGGCAGAGCCGAAACAGGACAAGGACGGTTTGGTTTTTTGGGGGAAAGGACCCGGGCCAGGTGGGTATAGTCACCCAGTGCTCTTGCCAGCCCTGCCAACTTCGTTGGTACTATTCCGACACAAAATGCACTCCTTTCGACAGAAAACACACCTCGCCCTGAGGGGCTTGGCAGGTGCCGCCCTGCGCAGCACCTCCATAAGGGCGCTATTGCAGCGCAGGCATCGCAGACGCTCCTCCCCCTCGAGCGCTTCCCACGTAAAGCCGACTTGCATGCTGCCCCCTCGGACGAGAGTCTCCACGTGGCACGGCACTTTGTCATCCACACCGTCCGGCCGTCCGGCAGGGGGACGCTCCTGGGACCGACCGCAGTCGAAACAGGCGTGAGGAGGTATTACCGGCGTGCGCGCTCCGCCGGAGCCCCTTGGGATGGCCCGAGGGGGCCGCGTCGGGTT
>CAYVGN010000260.1:0-5133 GCA_964451215.1 uncultured Acidobacteriota bacterium | reverse complement strand
TAGGCTTTAGGCTTTAGGCTTTAGGCTTTAGGCTTTAGGCTCTAGGCTTTAGGCTCTAGGCTCTAGGCTCTAGGCTCTAGGCTCTAGGCCTTAGGCTCTAGGCTTGAGGCTTCAGCCCTGAGCACAGGTTGTGGCTATGGTGGTAGCCGCGGTCTGTGGGTCTCCGGTCTCCGCGCTGTAGGGGCGGGCCTCGTGCCCAATGTCACTTACTTTACGAGTCCACAGTACCCCGGGGGCGTCCCGCAGCGCGGGATCCCGCCTGCTTTGCTTCGGATTCAATAACTTGCAGGCCAGAGGCCTGCGCTCCCAGGCAAACCCACAAGCTTAAGTAAGTGACATTGGGCCTCGTGCCCGCCCGAATCGGATGGTGGTAGCCGCAGTACGTGGCCTCCGGTCTGTTCCTAGCCCGCCAGCGCAATCACCTCAATTTCCACCTTGACGTCGCGCGGCAGCCGCGCTACTTCCACGGTGGCGCGCGCCGGCTGGTCGGGATCGGTGAAGAATCGCGCGTAGACTTCGTTCATCCGGGCGAAATCGTTCATGTCCTTCAGGTAGACGGTGGTCTTGACCACCCGCGCCAGGCTTGAGCCAGCCGCGGTCAGCACCGCCGAGAGGTTCTTCAGCACCTGCTCGGTCTGCGCCGTAATGTCGCCTTCCACCAGCTTGCCCGAGGCGTCCAGCGCAATCTGCCCGCTCAGGAAGAGAAAGCCCCTGGCTTCGACCGCCTGCGAATAAGGGCCGACGGCCGCCGGAGCAAACGGAGAGGAAATCGCTCGCTTCATGGCCGCTATCATAAGATTTCAGCTTTCAGCACCCAGCTTTGCTACTGATGGCTCATGGCTGTCTCGGGATCTGTGGCGGTCTTTCCTTCCGTTCGTAGACCAGGAAGGTGTAAGGGTAAGGGTTCTTGTCGTCGGCCGAGTGCTGCTCCGAGGAGACGAGCTGCCACTCTGAGCGGCTGAACTCCGGGAACACCGCGTCTCCCTCGAACTGGGCTTCCACCAGGGTGAGGTAGAGCCGGTGGGCGCGTGGGAGCGCCTGGCGGTAGATCTGCTCCCCGCCAATGACGAACACCTCGTCGCTCTGGGCCATCCCGATGGCCTCCTCCAGGGAGTGGGCGACCAGAGTGCCTTCCGGGGCGTAGTCGGGGCGGCGGGTGAGTACGATCATCGTCCGCCCGGGCAGAGGCCGGCCGATCGCCTCGAAGGTCTTGCGGCCCACGATCACGGGGTGCCCCATGGTCAGTCTCTTGAACCGCGCCAGGTCTGCGGGCAGCCGCCAGGGCAGGCTGTTCTGCCGCCCGATCACTCGGTTGGCGGACATCGCCGCAATGATGGAAAGGTTCATACGGCGATTGGCGCCTTGATGCTGGGGTGGGGATCGTAGTTGGCGAGGGCGAAATCTTCGTAGCGAAAATCGAAGATGGACCTCACTTCCGGATTCAAAGTCATCGAGGGCAGGGGACGCGGCTCCCGCAGGAGCTGTAAGCGGGCCTGCTCCAGGTGGTTCTGGTACAGGTGCGCGTCGCCCAGGGTGTGAATGAACTCGGCGGGCTGGAGCCCGCACACCTGCGCCACCATCAAGGTCAGCAGCGCATAGGAGGCGATGTTGAACGGGACGCCGAGGAACACGTCGGCGCTGCGTTGGTAAAGTTGGCAGGAAAGGCGGCCGTTGGCCACGTAGAACTGGAACAGCACGTGACAGGGGGGCAGCGCCATCCTCTCCAGGTCGGCCACGTTCCAGGCGCTCACGATGTGACGGCGGGAGTCGGGATTGGTCCTGATTTGCTCCACCACCTGGGCAACCTGGTCGAGGTGGCCGCCCTCCAGCGTGGGCCAGGAGCGCCACTGATAGCCATAGATCGGCCCCAGCTCGCCCGAGGCGTCGGCCCATTCGTCCCAGATCGTCACCCCGCGCTCCTGCAACCAGCGGGCGTTGGTCTGGCCGGAAAGGAACCAGAGCAGTTCGTAGATGATGGAACGCAGGTGAAGCCGCTTGGTGGTGAGCAGCGGGAAGCCCTCCGTCAGGTCAAAGCGCATCTGGTAACCGAAGATGCTCAGTGTCCCGGTGCCGGTGCGGTCTTGCTTCTCGACACCCTGACTCAGGATGTGGTCCAACAGCTCCAGGTACTGCCTCATTGCCCCACCACTATACTACCGCCGCGCTTTGGGCGAGGGCCACGTTGGGGAGGCGCACTCGGATGGGGAAGGATAGGAAAGACCGGTTATTCGGGCTTGCTGCGGCCGTACTTCCGCTGGAAGCGCTCCACGCGCCCGGCCGTGTCCACCAGCTTTTGCCGGCCGGTGAAGAAGGGGTGGCAGCTTGAGCAGATCTCCACGCGGATGTCGCCCTTGTGGGTGGAGTGGGTCTTGAAGCTGTTCCCGCAGGCGCAAATCACCATCACTTCGTGGTAAGCAGGATGAATTCCAGCTTTCACAATGACCTCTTTCGAGTCCTGGATAAAGAAAAATTATACGACATTGAGCTGCCGCCGGCCAGCGTCTTGCTGGTAGTGGGGGTGGCGGCTCCTGCGTTGAAGCAGGCTGGCGGGCCGGGTGGTGGGCAGAACCCGCAACCGGCAATCAGGAGCGGGGCAGTGGCCCGCCGAAACTGCGGCCCTGCGCCGTTGCTCCGCTCCGCTGCCACCTCTTACGGTCGCCGCGCAACAGGTCCTTCTCCTCCTTGATCTGCCGCTCCAGTTCATCGAAGGCGGAGCGCAGGCTGACCGCAGCAGTCTTGCCCGCCTCGCTCGCGTGTATCTGCCCGATCGGCAGCCGCAGGTTCAGGGACGTTACGAAACCCTCCCGCGGGTTCTGCCGCTCGAGCGCGCCGTGCAGATGTACCAGGTCGGGTTGAAAGGTGGAGAGCAGCTTGTTGATTTTTTCAATACGGCGTCTGGTGATCCTCTCCACTTCCGGGCTGTTGCTGGTGTTCTTGTAGCTGAAGTGAATGTTCATGGCGGTTCGGTCGGATGCGGTTCAGGATTGCGCCAGTTCGGCTGCGGTGCGGACGGCCAGGCGGCGCGCCGGTTCCCGGGCAGTCCGGCGGGCGCCGCGGAGGGCCGTCTGCTGCGCAGGGTTTGGCCCCAGTGCTCTAGCTCCAAGGGAGTGCCCAGGAGGGCAAGGGCCAAGGGCCGGTGGGCCTCTGTTTGGATCGAGCCCGGGCTCAGGTGGCGGAGAGCAACAGCTGATTGCTTCCAAGCACGCACATTCATGCGTGGGCCTCGGGAACCTCGCTTATGATACCACGCGAGCCGCGCCGCCAGCCACCTGCCGAAGCGATGGCGCCGCCGGCCGGTGTGGTTGGCGGCCTCGGCAAAGGGCGTGTATGTTGGTTTTGTTACCGGACACCACGGAGTGGGAACCTCATGAAACTGCGCGTGCTGGGTATGGTGATGGCTGGAGGTAAGGGCACCCGCCTCTACCCCCTGACCAAAGAGCGGGCCAAGCCGGCCGTTCCCTTTGGGGGCAAATACCGCATCATTGATTTCGTCCTGAGTAACTTCATCAATTCCGGTCTCTTCTCCATCTACGTCCTGACACAGTTTAAGAGTCAATCCCTGTTGCAGCACCTTAGCGACGGCTGGCAGTTCTCCAACCCGCTGAAGAAGCAGTTCCTGATCCCGGTGCCGGCACAGATGCGGGCGGGCGAAACCTGGTACCAGGGGACGGCCGACGCCATTTTCCAAAACGTCAACCTCATCGAGCAGTCCGAACCCGACATCGTGGCCATCTTTGGCGCCGACCACATCTACCGCATGGACATCAGCCAGATGATCGCCTACCACGTGAGCAAGCGCGCGACGGTCACCATCGCTGTCCTGCCCGTGCTGCGGGAAAAGGCCGGAGAGTTCGGAGTGGTGGAGGTGGACTCGGACTGGGCAGTGACTGCGTTCTATGAGAAGCCGGCCAACCCCATCGCCATCCCCGGGCGTCCCGACTGGTCGCTGATCTCAATGGGAAACTACATTATTGAGCGTCGCGCTCTGCTGCGCGAACTCTATGCGGATGCCGAGCGAGAGGACAGCGCTCATGACTTCGGCCGGGACATTCTGCCCCGCATGCTGGGCCGCTATCCCGTTTGCGCCTATGATTTCCAGGGCAACGAAATTCCCGGCGAGCCCATCGAGAACCGCGGCTACTGGCGCGACGTGGGAACCATCGAGGCCTACTGGGAGGCCAACATGGACCTGAGGGAGATCGCTCCATCGCTGAACCTGTACAACCGGCAATGGCCGGTGCACACCGCCACCTATAACGACCCGCCTGCCAAGTTTGCCTTCGACGAGGAGGGTCGCCGCGGCTTGAGTTTGAACTCCATCGTTTCGGAAGGGTGCATCATCAGCGGGGCCACGGTGGTGCGTTCGGTGCTGGGCCGCAACGTGTTCGTGCACAGCTATGCGCTGGTGGAAGATTCGGTCCTCATGGACGGCTGCGAGATCGGCCGGCATGTGCACATCCGCCGCGCCATCCTGGATAAGAACGTGCGGGTTCCTGCGGGCACCCGCATCGGCGTGGACCCGGAGCAGGACGCGCGCCGCTTCTTTGTCAGCGAGGGCGGCATCGTCGTCATTCCCGGCGTGAGGACCCGCGTGGAGCTGTCCGGGGTCGCAGTCTGAGGTGTATACTGCGAGTAGTTTGTTATCAGAAATTTAGAGGCTTTCATGTCCGAAAATCAACCTGTCCGCCACCCCTCGGGCGACCCCGACAGCCTCAAGGGTTCTCTGGAAGACCAAGCCGACGATAAGGTACTGCGGCTGCAGGTGCCGTTCCGCGGCTTTCCCGGCGGCCTCACGGCCCAGGACATCGCGGGAACGGGTGTGCTCGACTCGCTCCCCGGTGAGGTCGGTGAACACGGTGAGCACTCCGGGGAGGAACTGAAGAAACCCGGGTAAGGAGTGCCGGGACAGGTATGCTTGCCTCTGCGTGCAGGCATAGCCCGGCGGCGGCGCTGGGAACGAGTTGCTTCTGCCGCCCCAACCGCGAATCCTCACGTCCCGCGCGTCGTGCCGCGCCAATTACCATCCCACCTTCTGCTACCGGCGCTCGGCCCTTAATATCCGGGATGTAGGGGCAGGTCTTCCACCCCAGCGCGCCAAGAACGCGCACCGGGGACCCCGGGCCTTGTGCGTGC